>NZ_JBMSDU010000004.1:0-276181 GCF_049445835.1 Ancylobacter sp. VNQ12
TGTGCTCGCGGGTCTGCGGCATCGGGCCGTCCGCCGCCGACACCACCAGGATCGCGCCGTCCATCTGCGCCGCGCCGGTGATCATGTTCTTCACATAGTCGGCGTGGCCGGGGCAGTCGACGTGGGCATAGTGACGGTTCGACGTCTCGTACTCGACGTGAGCGGTCGAGATCGTGATGCCGCGCGCCTTCTCTTCCGGCGCCTTGTCGATCTGGTCGTACGCCGTGAACGTCGCCCCGCCCGATTCCGCAAGAACCTTCGTGATCGCCGCCGTCAGCGACGTCTTGCCATGGTCAACATGGCCGATCGTCCCAATGTTGCAGTGAGGCTTCGAACGGTTGAACTTCTCTTTGGCCATGGCTCTTTTTTCCTTCAGCGACGTCCCGAGGTCGCGAAAAATCGGGGCGTGGGATAGGCGGTTTCCCGCAATTCCGCAAGAGCCGCGTTGACGGCGAATCGCGCGCGGCCCGCGCAGCGGTCCGTCGGCGGCGGATAAGACGCAGAATGTCGCGGCATCAGGGGAGTGGAGCGGGTGAAGGGAATCGAACCCTCGTCATCAGCTTGGAAGGCTGTTGCTCTACCATTGAGCTACACCCGCGAGGTACCGTGGCAAGCATAACGAAGAGCGACGTGGTGGGGGAGGTAGGACTCGAACCTACGAAGGCATAGCCAGCGGATTTACAGTCCGCCCCCTTTGCCGCTCGGGACACTCCCCCTCGCACGTCGGTCGCGCCCGGCACGCTAGAGGCACCAGTCGGTCGACCTGTCCGGGCCCCGGTGGCGTGAAGCTCCGGTACCCGTGCGGCCGGCTTTATGGTGAGGTGCCCCTGCCCTGTCAACCCCGATCGGCCCGCCATCCCCCGCGCCGTCTCCCGCCGGCCCGAACGGATGAAATTGCAAAGCCGCGCGCGGCGTGACAGAAGCGGCGGCATGAACGACCAATTCCGCCGCCCGCCCGGAAAGCCGCCGGGACGCCCTTCCCGCCCGACGAAGCCTCGCTTCGGCGGCAGTGGACCGCGCGGCGACGACCGGCGCGAGCGGCCCGCGGGCCGACCCTTCGGCGAGTGGCCCGACGACGTCGCCATCCTCTACGGTTTTCACAGCGTCACCGAGGCGTTGCGCAATCCACAGCGCCGCATCCGCCGCCTGCTGGCGACCGAGAATGCGCTGAAACGGCTGCAGGACGAATCGGTCCCGCTCAAGGTCGAGCCGCAGCTGGTGCGCCCCGGCGAGATCGACCGCCTGCTCGAATCGGACGCGGTGCATCAGGGCCTGTTCGCCGAGTGCGATCCCCTGCCCTCGCTCGATCTCGCGACGGCGGCCGAGAACGACCTCATCCTGGTGCTCGACCAGATCACCGACCCGCACAATGTCGGCGCGATCGTCCGCTCGGCGGCGGCGCTCAAGGTCGGGGCCATCGTCACCACGGCGCGCCACAGTCCGGCGGCGACCGGCGTGCTCGCCAAGAGTGCCAGCGGCGGGCTGGAGCATGTGCCGTTCTGCTTCGTCGGCAACCTCGCCCGCGCGCTGGAAGACCTGAAGAAGCGCGGCGTGCAGGTGGTCGGCCTCGACAGCGAGGGCCCGGCCGATCTCGTCGACACCAGGCTGCGCGCGCCGGTGGCGCTCGTGCTCGGGGCGGAGGGCAAGGGCCTGCGCCAGCTCACCCGCCAGACCTGCGATACGCTGGCGCGCATCGACCTGCCCGGCGCCATCGTCAGCCTCAACGTCTCCAACGCCGCCGTGCTGGCCCTGCACATCGCCCGGCGCGCCATCGCCGCGCGCGGCTGAGCCCCCCTCCGGAGCGAGGCTCCATCGGGCGCGCGCTCAGTCCCGTCGCATGTGGCGGGACGTTACGACCAATTGCCAATCGTCAAACCGGGCGGTTTTCGCCAAGCTTTCCTTTGAGGCAGCGCAGGAGTCGAAGAATTCCGCGTGCCACGGATCCGGGGAACGGCGCAGCTAGGTAGTGGCGCGCCGTCTTCGGGAGGAAACAGCCCGAGCGACAGGTGTTCCCAAGGAACTCCCAAACTCGACCGACATGACTGGCGCAGCTCCATTCCGGAGCTCGAGTTTTTCACGCGTGCCCGGCAGCACGCGTCTGGATTTTCGCGCGACTTTTTCTGGGGAAGGGAACGAACATGAGCGTAACAACGGCAGGACCGGCCGCGAAGGCCGGACCGATGACGCCGGAGGAGAGAAAGGTCATCATCGCCTCCTCCGCCGGCACAGTCTTCGAATGGTACGATTTCTACCTTGCGGGCTCGCTCGCGGCCAATATCGCCGCGACCTTCGTGCCCGGCACCAACGACACGGCGAAGTTCATCTTCGTGCTGTTCGGCTTCGCCGCCGGCTTCGCGGTGCGTCCCTTCGGCGCGCTGTTCTTCGGCCGCCTCGGCGACCTCATCGGTCGCAAATACACCTTCCTTGTCACCATGACGCTCATGGGCATCGCCACCTTCATGGTCGGCCTGCTGCCCAGCTACGACACCATCGGCTATGCCGCTCCGGCGATCTTCATCGCCTGCCGCCTCGCCCAGGGCCTCGCCCTCGGCGGTGAGTATGGCGGTGCCGCGACCTATGTCGCCGAGCACGCCCCGCACGGGCGCCGCGGCTTCTACACGTCGTGGATTCAGACCACCGCAACGGTCGGCCTGTTCCTGTCGCTGCTGGTCATCCTGACGCTGCGCCTCTCCATGACGCCGGAAGACTTCAACGCTTGGGGCTGGCGCGTTCCGTTCCTGCTGTCGATCATCCTGCTCGGCTTCTCGATCTGGATCCGCTTGCAACTGAACGAATCCCCTGCCTTCCAGAAGATGAAGGCCGAGGGCACCCGCTCGAAGGCGCCACTCACCGAGGCCTTCGGCCGCTGGAAGAACGCCAAGATCGCCCTTATCGCGCTGTTCGGCGGCACTGCCGGCCAGGCAGTCGTCTGGTACACCGGGCAGTTCTACGCCCTGTTCTTCCTGACGCAGACACTGAAGGTGGACGGCACGACGGCAAACCTGCTCATCGCCGCCGGCCTGCTGATCGGCACGCCGTTCTTCATCCTGTTCGGCTGGCTGTCGGACAAGATCGGCCGCAAGCCGATCCTGATCGCTGGCTGCCTCATCGCAGCGGCGACCTACTTCCCGCTGTTCGAGAACATCGCCCGCATCGCCAACCCGAAGCTCATCGCGGCGACGGAGAACGTGAAGATCGACATCACGGCCGATCCGGCGAGCTGCGGCACGCTGTTCGACCCCGTCGGCGTGCGCGTCTTCACCCGGCCCTGCGACGTCTACCGCCGCACCCTGGCGACCAACTCGATGCATTACGAGCTGAAGGCCGGTGCCGCCGGTTCGCCGCTCGTCGCCAGCGTCAACGGCACCGACGTCGTCATCCCTGACACCGACAAGGCCGGCGCGGCGATCGTCGCGGCAGCGCAGACGGCCGGCTACCCGAAGGTCGGCGACCCGTCGATCCTGAAGCAGCCGACCATTGCCGGCGTGCTCAGCGACAGCCGCTCGCTCACGGTCATCGGCCTGCTGTTCATCCTCGTCCTCTACGTGACGATGGTGTACGGCCCGATCGCCGCCCTGCTCGTCGAGCTGTTCCCGACGCGCATCCGCTACACCGGCATGTCGCTGCCCTACCACATCGGCAATGGCTGGTTCGGTGGCTTCCTGCCACCCACCGCCTTCGCCATCGTGGCGGCAACCGGCAACATCTTCTCGGGCCTCTGGTACCCGATCGTCATCGCCATCATGACGGTGGTTATCGCCATCATCTTCCTGCCGGAGACCAAGGACCGGAACCTCGAGGACTGGCACTAGCCGCCTCCCGGCTCCGTCCTCGGGTGGAGCCGCCTTGAGAATGCAAAAGGCCCCGTCTCGCGACGGGGCCTTTCTTTTGTCGGCTGCCGGCCGGGGCCAACGCAGCGCAATGCTTCAGAGCGTCGCGGTGACGACGATCTCGACCTTGTAGGCCGGGGTGGCGAGCGCCGCCTCGACCGTGGCGCGGGCCGGCGTGTGGCCGGGCGCGACCCACTTGTCCCACTCCGCATTCATCTCGGCGAAAGTGGAGATGTCGGCGAGGTAGATCGTGGTGGTCAGCAGCTTGGTCTTGTCGCTGCCGGCCGCCGCCAGCAGCGCGTCGATCTGGCCGAGCACCGCCTTGGTCTGGGCGGCAACGCCCTCGCCCGCCGCCACCTGGCCGGCGAGATAGACGACGGAGCCGTGCACCACGGCCTGGCTCATGCGCGGGCCGATCTCGATTCTCTTGATGCTCATCTCAGCGAAACTCTGTGTTCAAAAGGAAAGGCCGTCCGGCGCGGAGCGCACCGGACGGCCTTGGTAGCACAGAGAACTGGCGGGGCGTACCGCCCCGTCCTCCCTCCTAGATCACTGCGGGTTGGTCCAGGCCTTCCCCATCGGCCCCATCGTGCCGATGTTGAAGATCTGCACGCGGCGGTTGATCGGATCGTCCGGCTTGCCCGGCACCTGAAGCGCTTCCTGGCCGAGGCCGAGGGCTTCCAGGCGGTCGGGCGAGATGCGGAACAGCACGACCAGCGCCTGCACGATGGCCTCCGCGCGCTCCTGGCTAAGCTTCAGATTGTAGGCGCGGGTGCCGGTCGCGTCGGTGTTGCCGACCACGACGAACTTGTAGTTCCACAGGATCGGGTGGTGCATGGCATCGGCGATCGAGCCCAGGGTCCCGTAGGACTCAGGGCGGATGATCGACGAGTTGAGCGCGAACTGGATCTGCACGGTGATCTGCGCCAGCTTGTCGAGCTTCTTGGCGATCGCCGACTTGTCGACGCCCAACGGCTGGTTCTGCGCCACCGCGTCCTGCGCCATCTTGCGCAGCAGGGCGACGGTGAGCGAGGGATCGTCATTGGTGACGCTGGAGAGTCCCTGCAGGATCTGCGTGTTCGAAATGTCGGTCTGGGCCACGGCGCCGGTGGCGAGCGGCGCGGCGAGCACGGCGGCGAGAGCCATGCCCCCGACGAGGCGGGTGAAGCGGGTCATGTTCTGTCTCTTTCCCTGAGCGTTGCCGTGTTCGTCAGTTGGCCCAACCGGCGTCGATCAGCGTCTGCTTGCAGGCAGGACGCACGACCTTCACCGAGTCCAGCAGACAGTCGAGGATGTTGGCATCGCCCGGCTTCACACCTGAGCAGAACTGCTGCGCGCTCGCCGAGCACGCCTGCCCGGCGGCGGCCTGCGCCGCGACGCGCTTGGCAATCGCGGTCTGCACCGCCGCGAAATCGTCGAAGCACTGGCGCGGCACCTGGTCCTGGTGCTGCTGCAGGCACTGCTGGACCTGCCCGGTGCCAATGTTCACCTTCGCGCAGAAGCGCTCGATGGAAGGGCCGCAGCTCTTGGCGATAAGAGCGCCGGCCTGTGCGTAGCTCATGGTCTGTGCCGATGCCGTGCCGGCCATGCCGGCGAGCATCAGGGCCCCGAGCGCGAAAATAGTCCCCTTCATAGCAATCTTCCGCCTCCCAAGCGAACTGTCCCGGCCTCGTGAGCGGCCGGCCCCCTGACTCAGCGAGCACCGCCGAGCCTGAGGTGAATCGTCTCGCAGATGGCGCCCCTCGGCGCAATCGGGGATTTGCGTCGCAGGGTCACGTTCGGCTTGCGCGCGAGGGCGGAGCGGCCTTCAGACGTGGTAATGGTACATATGCGCGTCGGTCATCTCGCCGACATAGCCCCATTCCCGCAACAGGGCGTCCACCGGCTCGATATCGTCGAGCAATTCGATGAGAATGTGCGGCCTGCAGCGCCGGATCGTGGCCTCGCCACCCCGGAGCATGTCCAGTTCGGAGCGCTCGACATCGATCTTGATCGCGGCGAGCTCGGCGAGACCCACATCGTCGAGCGACAGCGTGCTGGCGGAGGCGATGGCCGCCCCCTCGCCGACGATGCTCGCCGCCGAGTTGAGCCCGGTCTTGCCCTTGATGTCGATCCGTCGACCCGACAGGCGGGCCAGCGCGTGCGGATGCACGACAACCTGGCCGATCTGGTTCAGGCCCAGATTGGCCAGCAGGCGCGGGACGACGATCGGGTTGGCCTCGAAGGCATGCACCCGCGCCGCGCCGTTCACGGCGGCGAGGATGGAATAGAAGCCGGTATAGGCTCCCGCATCGACGAAGGTGCCGCCCTTGCGCGCCAGTTCCTTCCAGAGCCGACGCGACACCGGCTCGAAACCCATGGAACGCCTTCCCTCCGCCGAAACGACATTGTCGCCGTCGGCGATCAGCTTCACGCCGTCAAGCACTTCAAACATGCACTGGCACCTCGATAGGGTATGTCGCGCGCACAGTGGCGTCGCCCGCCGCCCGCGTAAACCGCCGATCGGCCCGGAACCGGCGGCGCGACGATCTTGACCCGGAGGCGACCATCGGCGAAGAGAACCGCACGGACCCGAAAGAGCTGGTGGAAGCGACGCCAGCCGGGCCCGGGAAAGCCGGATTAGCACAGCGGTAGTGCAGCGGTTTTGTAAACCGAAGGTCGGGGGTTCGATCCCCTCATCCGGCACCATTTTCTCTTCCGGCGCCCTTGCTGGCTTGCCAGCGAACTTTCCTGGCGCGGGCGCGTTCCTCTCCAGCCGCGCGAATCGCGCGGCGGCAAGCGACGAGGAGAGCCTCTCCATGCGACCCGCCGCCCCCACCTCCCCGCCGCCCTTATCAAAGCGGATCGGGCGAACGAATGCGGGGGTCCTGCCTCTGCTGGCGGTTCTCGTGGCGTCGGTGGTGAATGGCCCCCCGGCGGCGGCCCAGGAGGAGGGCGCGCCGCGCGCCGGCCTGACGATCCTGCTGCTGAACGGGCTCGGCGTCCGCGCCGGCAATGCCGGCATCGGCCTCAACCCGCTCGCCCGGCGCCTGTGGCGTGCCGGCTACGACGTCTATGTCGACAGCCATGCGATGGGCCGCAGCGCGGGAGTGGTCCCGGACGTTATCATCGGCCATTCGATGGGCGGCGTCGCCGGGTTGCGGCTCGCCGCGCGCCTCGCGGCCTATGGCGCACCCGAACCCGTGGTCATCACCATCGACGCCGCCCCCGCCGCGCCGCCCTGCCCCGTGAGCCGCTGCTACGCCATTCGTGGCCCCGGCTTCGGCCCCGTGGCCGGCGCGGTCAACATCACCGCCCGCGCACTGGGGGCACGGGCAAGCAGCCACCTCCGGCTGCCGGCCCACCCCGCGGTCGAGAACTACATCCTCGCGCGGGTGGTCGAACGGCCGCCGTCACCCGTTCTCTCGTCCGATATGCTCGTCGACGAGTGACCGGATCCGGGCCATGGCCGACCCTCGGGCGCCGCGATCTGCCCCGCCGAGAATCCGCGTCATTTCTTTCGCGTAAGGCACTGAGATTCCCGCGAATCAGCTATGTTGTTTCAAATCTCAGGGGATCTGGGGATTCCGATATGCAATCGAAGTGGCGTGCACCCGCGTGCTATGTCGGCGTCGCCGTCATATGCGCCTTGTATCTAGCGGTGGTGCCTGGTGTGAGCATCACCGATATCGCCGCCGGCGCGGGCCTCGGCGCCGCCGTCATGTGGGCGATCAACGAGTGGGAAACCGGCAAGTGGAACGTGGCCGTGCCGGGAACGGCCGTCGCGGCCACCGCGCCGCTGGTCGCCGCCAATGCCCCGGTGGCTGCTGTTGCCGCATCGGCACCCGCCGCTGCGGCGGAGACAGCGATGACCACCACACCGCCTGAACTCGAGCCGCGCCATCGCGTCGATTCCGGCGTTGCCACGGCGGAGACGCTGGCGAAGTGGGAAGTCGACGAGAAGGAGCCGAGCTGGGATCCGTCGGCGCTGGCCGAGACCTGGGCCAAGCTGCGCCGCGAGCTCTCCACCACCCGTCCTGCCCGCCCCGCCGTCGCTCCCGATCTGCCGCGCACCGCGCAGCTCGCCAAGGGACCGATCGCCAAGGGACCGATCAGCGGCAGGCCGTCCACGACTTCTTCGACGGGTATCGGCGCCAGCCAGGCCGCCAAGGCTCCGCTCGGCAGCCTCGCCAAAGCCTATGCTTCCAACCAGCGGCCATCCGGCACGTCCGGCAGCTATGCGGGCAGCACGGTGAGCAAGCCTTCCTACACCAGCACGACCGGGCATTCCGGCTCATCCGGAACCTCGCTCTCCGGCAGCTCCTCGACGCCGCCGCGCAAGGTGGCCAGCGCCGGCGAGCCGGCGCGCCAGACCGGCAGCTTCCTGCGCCCGGGCACCTCGCGCCCGCGCTGAGCCGCTCGGCTCGACATAAAAAGCCCGGCCGGTTCATCCCCGGCCGGGCTTTTTGTTGTCTGGCCGGCGCGCAACCCCATCGCCGCTCACTCGTCGTCGGAATAGCGCTCCTCCAGCCACGGATCGGCGTGGTTATGGTAGCCGCGCTCTTCCCAGAAGCCGCGCTGGTCGGCGGTGCGGAACTCGATCTGCTTGAGCCACTTGGCGCTCTTCCAGAAATACAGATGCGGCACGACGAGGCGCACCGGCCCGCCATGCTCCACCGTGAGCGGCTCGCCCTCCCAGCTATGCACCACCAGCGCATCCTCGGCGGCAAAATCCTCCAGCGCGAGATTGGTGGTGTAGCCGTCATGTGAGTGCAGCACGACATGGGTCGCGCCGGCCTTCGGCATCACGATGTCGAGCAGGTCGCGCGTCGCCACGCCTTCCCAGCGATTGTCGTAGCGCGACCAGGTGGTGACGCAGTGGATGTCCGTCACTTCGCTGGTTTGCTTCTGCGCCCGGAAAGCGGCCCAGTCCCAAGACACGGGCTGCTCCACCTCGCCGGTCACGTCCAGCCGCCAGTGATCGAGGGGAATGCGTGGCTGCAGGCCCAAATCGAGTACCGGCCAGTCGCGCACCAGATGCTGGCCGGGCGGCAGCCGGTCGCTCTCGGGCCGAGCGACACGGCCGGTGAGGAACTTGCCCTCCCGCGCCCAGCGCTGCTTGGTCGTGGTCAGCTTGCTGTCGGCCGGCAAGGCCTCGCCGCTCGCGGGCGGATCGCTGTCCTGCGTCATGGATCGGGCTCCGTGAAAGATCGCGCGGGATCCTAGCACTATCCGGCGGCGTGTCGTTTCCGATCGCCACGCCGCCGGATCAAGCCGTGTCAGCCCTCAGTGCGCGCCGGCACGCCGGCGCCGCTGGATCATGTTCAGGGCTTCGACACCGGCCGAGAACGCCATGGCGGTGTAGATATAGCCCTTGGACACATGCGCGCCGAAGCCCTCGGCGATGAGCGTGGTGCCGATCAGCAGCAGGAAGCCGAGCGCCAGCATCACGATCGTCGGGTTCTTGTTGATGAAGTTGGCGAGCGGGCCCGCCGCCAGCAGCATGGTCAGCACCGCGAAGACGACCGCGACCACCATGATCGGGATATGCTCGGTCATGCCGACGGCCGTGATGATGCTGTCGACCGAGAAGACCAGATCGAGGATCAGGATCTGCACGATGGCGGCGCTGAAGCTCACCTTCAGCAGCCCCCCCTCCATTGCCACCTGCTCGTCATGCGGCGCCATGTTGTGATGGATCTCCTTGGTCGCCTTCCACACCAGGAAGAGGCCGCCGGCGATCAGGATCATATCGCGCCACGAGAAGGCCTGGCCGAACACGGTCAGCACCGGCTCGGTGAGCTGGACGATGAACGCCACCGTGCTGAGCAGGCCGAGGCGCATGATCAGCGCCAGGCCGATGCCGATCCGCCGGGCCCGCGGCCGGATATCCTCGGGCAGCTTGTTGGTCAGGATGGAGATGAACAGAAGGTTGTCGATACCGAGCACCACCTCCATCGCGATGAGGGTGATAAGCGCCGCCCAGGCCGCCGGGCTGGCGGCAAGTTCCATCAGATATTCCACCGGATCACTCCCCCGAGATCGACACGACGTGACGATAGCCGCGCGTCAACGCGCGACAACCGTTTAGGGATGCAAAGGAAGGGAAAAGAGGGGTCATCTTCGAACACGATTCCAGCCGGCGCGACATCGGAAGCGATCCGACATCACGCGAACGCCGGCTCGGCTCGCGTCAGAGGGGCCCGGATCAACGGGTGCGCAAAACTTAAGGCACCTGTGCCGACTTGCCAGCGCTCTCGACATGACAGATTGTCGCACCCTGGCACGGTGCCGGAATGCTGGATCGCCATTGAAGGAAGTCGACAAGGTCGCTGTTGAAATCCGACAGCCGCTCTCGGCTTGCTCACAGGTGCTTCCGGCCGTCCAAAGCTCGTGTCATCGTTCGTTCATCGCCACTCACTAGAGCGGACGCAGTTTCGCCCCAGAGGGCTCAGGGAGGTTCAGAATGACCCGTTTTTCCCGCCGTGACATGATGAAGGCTGGCGCCTTCGCGCTGGCCGCGCCGGCCGTGCTGCGCGCCCATGATGCGCTCGCCTCGTCCGGCTCCGTCGATGTCTACGCCTGGGGTGACTACTTCGACAAGAACACCCTGCTGGCGGACTTCACCAATGCCACCGGCGTCAAGGTGAACCTCTCGACCTACGGCTCGAACGAGGAGGCCGAGAACAAGCTGCGCGCCGCCGGCGGCAAGGGCTTCGACCTGCTCTTCCCTTCGGTCGACACCGGCCCGAACTACTACAAGGACAACCTGCTGCAGCCGATCGACGAGACCAAGTTCAAGGCCGCGCAGGTCATCCCGTCGATCTACCGCAACTCGCTCACCCTCGGCGCGGCCTATCGCGGCAAGCGCTACCTCGTGCCGTTCGACTGGGGCACGGAAGGCGTCACCTGGGATTCCTCGAAGTTCCCGGGCAAGAAGTCGGGCGATATCTCCTATGGCGATATGTGGCTCGCCGATCACCCCAAGCAGACCGCCATCCGTCAGAAGTCGGTGTTCAACGGCGTCGCTCTCTATCTCGACGCCACCGGCGAATTGCCGTCCAATCGCGGCCTCGACCTCTACAAGTCGGAAGCCGAGAGCCGCCGCGTGTTCGAGGGCGTGCTGAAGTACATCCTCGCCCATAAGGGCAATATCGGCGCCTACTGGAACAACGCCACCGAAGCGACCGCCGCCTTCACCGACGCCGGCGCGACCATCGGCCAGACGTGGGACACCACGGGCATCATGCTGCACCGCAAGACCGACAAGAAGTGGCGCTATGGCATGCCCAAGGAAGGCGGCCTCGCCTGGACCGACACGCTGGCCATTCCCGCCGGCGCGGCGAATCTCGAGCAGGCCTATGCGCTGGCGAACTTCCTCTACCAGCCCGAGATCGGCGCCAAGTTCGCCAACACCACCGGCTACAACAGCGCCGCGGTCGGCGCCGGCCAGTTCCTCTCGGCCGAAGCCCGAGAGGATTTCGAAGCGGCCTATCCGGCCGGCACCATCGACAACCTGTTCTGGTGGCCGATGCAGACCGACTTCTACGCCAAGCTGCGCGCCGAATACGTCGAGAAGCTGACCAACAGCTGATGCGAGGGGGCCGGCGCGCCCGGCCCTCCAACATCGCTGAACCACGTCATCCCCGGGCTGGTCCCGGGGATCCTCGTCTTATCCCATGCCATGTCCTATCGTTGCCGGGCTCTTCCCGACGATGACGCGGACGGCGCCGGCCGCCGGCCAACCTCTCCCACTCGCCGACCCTTCCGAAGGTATCGCCCATGCGCGGCAAGGACGTCCGTCTCGACAAGGTATCGATCCGTTTCGGCGATGCGACCGCGGTCCAGCCGACGGACCTCTCCATCCATGCCGGCGAGTTCTTCTCCATTCTCGGCCCCTCCGGCTGCGGCAAGACCACGATCCTGCGCACCGTGTCGGGCTTCATCCAGCCGACCGAGGGCCGCGTGCTCATCGGTGGCGAGGACATGGCCGGCAAGGGGCCGAACGAGCGCCCCACCGCGCTGATCTTCCAGAACCTCGCGCTGTTCCCGTTGATGAGCGTCGCCGAGAATGTCGCCTTCGGCCTGGAGGCGCGCGGCGTCTCCAAGAAGGATCGCCTGCGGCGTGCGCAGGAACTGCTGGAGCTGGTCGCGCTCGGCCAGTTCGGCGACAAAAGGCCCGCCGATCTGTCCGGCGGCCAGCGCCAGCGCGTCGCCATCGCCCGCGCGCTGGCGGTCGAGCCTTCCGTGCTGCTGCTCGACGAGCCGCTCTCGGCGCTGGACCTGAAGCTGCGCCAGCACATGCGCACCGAATTGCGCGCCATCCAGAAGCGGGTCGGCATCACTTTCATCTACATCACCCACGACCAGGGCGAGGCGCTCGCCATGTCGGACCGCGTGGCGGTGATGAGCCGTGGTCGGCTGGAGCAGGTGGCCGATGCCGACACGCTCTATGCCGACCCCGCCACGCCGTTCGTCGCCACCTTCGTCGGCGAGCAGAACGTGCTCAAGGGCACCGTCGCCGGCATCGCCGACGAGGTCACCGTGGTGGAGACCCCGGTCGGGCGCATCACCGGCCGCGCCAAGGGCGCGCTCAAGGTCGGCGACGCCGCCCATGTCATGGTGCGCCCGGAGCGCATCGTGCTGGTCGACGGCAATGAGAATTTCATCCCCGCGCGCCTCGTCTCGCGCAGCCTCGAAGGCCCGTCCGTCAACCTCGTCTGCGCCGCCGCCGGCCACGACTTCACCGTCACCGTCACCAACGGCCCGACCGTGCGCGACCTGCCGGAGGAACTGACGCTCTCCTTCGGCATCGGCGACGCGCTGGTGTTTCCGGCGGGAGTGCTGGCCCATGGGTAGCCTGTCGCGCGCCTATGGCCGGCCGCTCGCTTTGCTGCTGGCGAGCATTCTGGTGGTGTGGGTGCTGGCGCTCATCGTCGTGCCGCTCGGGGCGATGCTACAGCAATCGCTGTGGTGGCAGGATTCCAAGGGCGACGTCTCGCTGACCATCGACCGCCTGTACAACGACATCTCGCTGCTGGAACTCGACCGCAACGCCGAGACCGACGCCGCGAAGAAGGCCGCCTTGGAGGCCCAGATCGCCGCGAAGCAGGCCGAGGCGACCCAGCTCGAAGCGCAGGAAAGCAACCCGCCCCGCAGCTACGGGCTGGCCAATTTCACCCGCATGAGCGGCCTGCACCTCTACATCTTCGTGCGCACCATCATCTACGCGCTGATGGTGACGGCGCTGGCGCTCGTGGTGTGCTACCCCGTCGCCTATGTGGTGGCGCTCGCCTCCGGGCCGCGCAAGGCGGTGATCCTCACCGTCGCGCTCATCGTGCCCTATGCCATCAACGAATTGCTGCGGGTCTATGCCTGGCTGATGATCCTCGACTATCGCGGCGTCATCAACGGCATGCTGGCGTGGATGGGCTTCATCGATCTCGACGCGCGCGAGTGGATTCCATTCCTGGAGAACCCCTCCGCCGTCTTCCTGGCGATGATCTACACTTATGTGCTGTTCATGGTGTTCCCGATGGTGAACACGCTGGAGACGCTGGACCGCAACCAGATCGAGGCCGCCCGCGACCTCGGCGCCTCGACGCTGCGCATCCACCGGCGCGTCATCATCCCCCATGCCAAGCCCGGCATCGCGGTGGGATGCATCATGACCTTCATGCTGTCCGCCGGGTCCTATTCGGTGCCGGCCATCATGACGCGCGGCCAGGGTGGCGACTGGTTCAGCCAGCTCGTCTACCGGCAGTTCTACGAGAGCAACAACTGGAACATGGGCTCGGCCTATGCCGTGTCGCTGCTGGTGGTCTGCACCGCCTTCATCCTTCTCATGATGCGCCTGTTCGGCGTCGGACTGAGGGACATCGCGAAATGAGCACGGCAACCGAGAGCCCCGGCGCCCGGCTGGTGCTCAACATCTATATCGGCCTGTTCGTCCTCTACCTGTTCCTGCCGCTGGCGGTGATGTCGGCAGCGGCGTTCAACAGCTTCGACTACCCCTCGGTGACGCAGTGGCAGGGTTTCACCCTGAAGTGGTTCGTCGCCCTCGCCCATGACCAGCGTCTGTTGCAGGGGCTGGTCAATTCGGTGCTGGTGGCGCTCGGCGTCATCGCGGTGTCGATTCCGGCGGGCCTGTCCGGCGCGCTGATCCTCACTCGCCTGGGGCAACGCTCCGGCACCGTGCTCTATTCGGTGCTGGTCTCGCCGGTGCTGACGCCGGGCATTATCCTCGGCATTTCCAGCCTCATCTTCTGGCGCGAATTCGGCGTGCCGGGCGGGCTGTTCGTCGCGGTCATGGCGCAGTCGAGCTTCATCGCCTCCTACGCCATGCTGCTGTTCCTCGCCCGGTTGCAGCGTCAGGACCGCACGCTGGAGGAGGCCGCGCTAGACCTCGGCGCCAGCCACGGGCTGGTGTTCCGGCGCATCACCCTGCCCTTCCTGGCGCCGACCGCCTTCACGGCGGCGGTTGTCGCCTTCCTCCAGTCCTTCGAGAACTACAACACCACGGTGTTCGCCATTGGCGGCGAGTGGACACTGGTGACCGAGATCGCCTCGCGGCTGCGCTTCGGCCTGTCGCCGGTGATCAATGTGGTCGGCGTCATCTTCGTCGTCCTCACCCTGCTCGCCGCCACCGCCTATGTGTTGCTGAAAGGCAAGCCGAAGCGCTGACGACAAGCCCAAAAGGCCGTCAGCCCGGCACATGATACCGGACCATCCCTACGTATGATTGAGCCTGCCTACGTCGCTCCCTACGCCATCGAATTCACGTTTGTTGAGGGACCGTGGCATGGAGCCGGGGCTTCATGCGACATCCCCGTTCGGCGAGGGGTCTGGGATGACGCGCAACCATCTGTTGCTTCTTGCGGGCGTCGCGGCGCTCGCCATCGGAAGCTCCACCGCCGAGGCGGGGGAAACCAGCATCGGCGGCACCTTCACCACCGAGCGCGCGCCGGATGATTTCGGCGCCACCACCGGCACGGACTGGCAGATCGACGCGGCGCATACCTTCGACAACAAGGTGTCGATCTCCGGCTCGGTCAAATATTACGACACCGCCGGCACATCGAATTCAAAGACCAACGCGCAGATCGGCATCGGCTACACCTATGACCTCGGCAAGCTGGCGTTGACCGGCACGGTCGGCATCGGCCAACATTTCATCCATTCTGACGATTCCGGCAGCTTTCCCTATTATTACATCACGCTCGCCGGAGCGGTCCCGATCAACGAGAAGTGGAGCTGGACCATGTTCCGGCTTCGCTACCGCAACGCTTTCGACACATCGAACGACTACGACACGCCGGAAGTCGCCACCGGCGTCAACTTCAAGCTGGACGCGCATAATACCGTGTCGCTGTTCATCGAACGCGACTGGTCGAACGGCAGTCCCAGCTACAACGGCATCGAGGTCGGCTACCACTATCGCTTCTGAGCCGGCTCACCCGAACGTGAAGTACCGTGCCGTGACCCCGTGACGTTGCGCCACTAGCCTGCGGCGCCGTTTCCCGCCGGGTCGGCCCGCGATTTACGGAGCCAGACATGATGCACGCCTCCCGCCGCCAGCTTCTCATCGGTGCCGCCAGCCTGCCGGTGCTTTCCGCCGCGCTGCCGCTGCTGTCCATGACCGCCGCGCCGGCACGCGCCCAGACCGCTTCGGGCCAGCAGGTGCCGAGCCTCTACCGCTACAAGGTCGGTGACATTGAGGTGACCGTGGCGAATGACGGCGTCCGCACCTTCCCGCTGCCGGACGGCTTCGTGAAGAACGCCAGTCGCGAGGAGGTCAACGCCGCCCTGCAGGCCGGCTTCCTGCCCAAGGACACACTGTCGATCCAGTTCAACCCGCTGCTCATCAATAATGGCGGCAAGCTCACCCTGATCGACACCGGCAACGGCCCGCAGAGCGGCAACTCGACCGTCGGCAAGCTCGGCGCCAATCTCAACTGGGCCGGCGTGAAGCCCGCCGATGTCGACACCGTGGTCATCACCCATTTCCACGCCGACCACATCAACGGCCTGCGCACGGCCGATGGCGGCCTCGCCTTCCCCAATGCCGAGATCCTGGTGCCGGCCGCCGAATGGGCGTTCTGGATGGACGAGGGTCAGATGAGCCGCGCGCCGGAGGGCATGAAGGGCGCGTTCCAGAATGTCCGCCGCGTCTTCAAGGACATAGACAGCCGCGTGAAGCGCTACGAATGGGACAAGGAAGTCGTCCCCGGCCTCACCGCCGTCAACGCGGTCGGCCACACGCCGGGCCACACCGCGCTGGTCCTCGCCTCGGGCAACGACAAGCTGTTCATCCAGGCGGACACCACCAACATCCCGATCCTGTTCGCCGCCAATCCGGAATGGCAGGTGCAGTTCGACATGGATCCGGCCAAGGCCACCGAGACCCGCAAGCGCATCTACGACATGGTTGCCGCCGAGCGCCTGCAGCTGACCGGCTATCACTACCCCTTCCCGGCGACCGGCTTCATCGAGAAGGACGGCACCGGCTATCGCGTCGTGCCGGCGCAGTGGAACCCCGTGCTCTGAGCCCTGCCGCGCCGCCTCTCGCCATGGGCTGGAGGCGGTCCGGCGAGCCTGCTATGTGTCGCGGCTCCGCCTGAACCGAAATGAGTACCCGACATGACCGACATCCTGCCCGACCGCCTCTCCAGCGACCCGATGAGCCCGTTCTACAATGCCGAGCTGCTCGAGCGCGGCGTCGGCATCCGCTTCAAGGGCGTGGAGAAGACCAATGTCGAGGAATATTGCGTCAGCGAGGGCTGGGTCCGCGTCTCCGTCGGCAAGGCCAAGGACCGTGCGGGCAACCCGATGACGGTGAAGCTCCAGGGCCCGGTCGAGCCCTATCTGCGCGAGCCTCCGGCCGCGTGAGCCGGCACCGCCTTACGGCAGCACGGTTTCCGCGTCGATCCAGTCGAGATAGTCGGGATCGCCGCCAATCACCGGCAGCACCAATATGGCCGGGGTTTCATAGGGGTGGCGCGCGCGGACGGCCTGCGTCACCGGCTCGGCAAGCTCCTCGCGGGTCTTGAACATCATCATCACTTCCTCGGCCCGCTCGATTTCGCCCTGCCAGCGATAGATCGAGACGATTCCGGGCACTATATTCACGCTGGCGGCGAGACCGTCGGCGACGATCGCCCGGCCCGCGGCTTCGGCCTCGACGGCGCTCGGCCAGCTCGTATAGATCACCACCGTGCCGTAGCCGCCTGCCTGCTCCGCCATCTCCCACCCCCGTGCCTGGGGCCGTCCCGCATGAATGAAGTCGCCCGCCCTGCCCCGGAATCACTCGCGGACGCTGACGCGGTGCCAGCATATGGCCGAATCGCCTTCGTCGCGAGCGAGGCCCCCGACGCGCAGAAGGCGCGCGCCAAGCTCGTCGCCCAGTATGGCAGCGTGGCGCCGGAGGACGCGGATATCGTCGTGGCGCTCGGCGGTGACGGCTTCATGCTGCAGACGCTGCACCGCTTCCGTGACAGCGGCATCCCGATCTACGGGATGAATCGCGGCTCCGTCGGCTTCCTCATGAACAGCTACCGGCAGGAGGACCTGCCGGCCCGCATCGCTGCCGCCCAGCGCGTCGTCATCCATCCCCTGATGATGGAAGCGACCGATGTGAACGGAAAGCTGCACCGCGCCCCGGCGATCAACGAGGTCTCGCTCATCCGCCAATCCTACCAGGCGGCGAAGCTGCGCATCGCCATCGACGGCAAGATGCGCATGGAGGAGCTGATCTGCGACGGCGTGCTGGTGGCGACGCCCGCCGGCTCGACCGCCTATAATCTCTCGGCGCAGGGGCCGATCCTGCCCATCGGCACGCCCCTGCTCGCCATCACGCCGATCTCCGCCTTCCGCCCGCGGCGCTGGCGCGGCGCGCTGGTGCCGGACCGGGCGCGGGTCGACATCGCGGTGATGGAATCGGAGAAGCGCCCGGTCAACGCGACGGCGGACCATTTCCAGGTGCTGAACGTGGTCGCGGTGCGGGCGCGGCTGGACCCGACATCCTCCATGACCATGCTGGTCGACCGCGACCACTCCATGGAAGAGCGCATCTTGCGCGAGCAGTTCGGCTGACCGCTGCCGGTCAGGCGGCGAGCCCCTCGCCCGAGGCCGCACCGCGCGCCGCCTCGTCACGCCAGCGGCACAGCACGCCGAGCAGGCGATTGCCCTCCGCCGTGTGGCCGGAGACCTCGTAGCGGTCGATCACCTCGTCGATGATGCGGCGGCGCAGGCCGACGGCCTCATCCTCCTCGTCGAGATAGCTCTCACTCTGCACCACTTCGAGCGCCGTGCGGAAGGCGACATAGGCGCCGCGCGGCAGGCCGAGCCGGTCATAGAGCAGGCGGAAGGTGCTGCCGGAGCGATCCGCGATCATCGCTGCCACCCGGTCGGTCGGCACGCCGGAAAGCACCGAGACCATCTCGATGAACATGCGCATCTGGCCCGACAGCAGCGCCCGCAGCGCCAGCGCCGGCGTCAGTTGCCCGCGCCGCTTCATATCCTCGACCAGTTCGCGCACATCGGCGGCGCCGCGCTGGGCGCTCGCCACGGCTTCCTGGTCGCAGGCCTCGCGGGCCACCCGCGCGGCAGCGCCGGGCGACAGCCATTGCCGCTCGGCAACGAAATTCGACAGCATTCCCGCCACCGCGCGAATCAGCGCCTGATGGGCCGCGGCCGGCAGGTCCGGGCGGGCGAGCAGCGCATCGCGCATCGCCGGCACATGCGAGAAGCGGGCGACGATGCGCCCGAGAGCGAAGCCGGGCAGATCGGCGCTGTCATTGCGTATGAGCGCGAGGCAGGCGCGGGCATCGGCGGCCTCGGCGACCACCGCCGCAACCTCCGCCGGCAATCCGGCGCGCGAGGCAATGGCGAGGCGTTTGGTGGCGTCGCCACTCTCGCAGAATTCGATCAGCTCGGCGGGGTTCAGCACCGGCGAGACCGCCAGCACGACCGCGCCCGGCTCGCCATCCATCGCCGCCAGCATCAGTACGATATCGGCCGGCACCAGCGGGTGGCGGGCGAGCGCCATGGCAAGGGCAAGCCGCACCTGCGGCGACGGATCCCTGGCAATGACAGGGAACGCGGCTTCCATCTCGGCACGGTCGTCGGCACCGAGATCGGAGCGCAGATAGGACCGCGCGAGAGCGGAGGTCGCCTTGGCCCGCGCCTCGTCCGGCGCCGTACGGGCCCACAGGAGAAACTGACGCACGATCATGGCCGGTCCCCGTCCTCATCCTCGATGAGGCGATGATGAGGCGTCGGACTTAAGAAAGCGTTGACCATAACAGGGTGTGGCGGCGGACGCCCCCCTCAGTCGCCGCTGCCCTCGTCGGTATTGATGCTGGGCACCGCCGCCTGCTCGCCCACCAGCACCTCCACCGGGCTGTCCTTGCCGGCCTCCACGGTGAAGTCCTTGGTGTAGTTTTTGCCGCCCTGCCGGGCGACGGCGGTGTATTCGCCTTCTGCCAGCACGAAGGTCGGCTGCGCGTTGATCGATTCCTTGATCGCGTCACCACCTGGCGACAGCACTGACCACTGCGTCTCGGGCAAGGCATCGCCACCCGCCGTCGCGACCAGGCGGAACGTCACCTCGGCGGCGCGGTGGTGCAGCGTCGCGTCAGTCACCTTGCCGGGCGCGACCTGCAGGTCGGCCTGGATGACGGCATTGCCCTCGCCGTAGGTGGAGACGACGTAATAGTCGCCGGCCGGCAGCACGACGAGGTCGCCGGGACTGGCGCCGCGGAAGAACGGCCGGCTGGACGCGCGCCCCTGCAGGAAGCTGCCCTCGAAGATGTCGAACTGCACCTTCTGCGCCGGTATCGGCTTGTCGACGACATCGGCCTGAAGCCTCACGCCGCCGGCGGGAATGACCACCTGCTCGCGCCGGGATTCATCGCCGACGACGATGCGGCGGGCGACGCTGGCGAGGCCATAGGAGACGTGGATCACATAGCCGCCGGGCGAGAGGAAGAACACCGGCGCCGGCTCTGCCGCCTCCGCCACCAGCGGATAGGCGCCGGAGGCCTCCGGATGGTCGGCGAAGACGCGCCAGACCAGCCCGCGCGGCACCAGCGGCTCCTTCTCGCCGAAACGCGCGCTCATGCCGATCGCCGCCTTGCCGAGCGGGGGCTGCGGAAGGATGGTGTGCGGATCGCCGGTCGCCGGCTTTGCCGGGCCGGGCGCCGGCATGGCCAGCGGCGCCGGCTTGCCGATTGCAGCGGCGGGCGGCGTGGTGCCGGCAAAAGGCATGGCCTGGGCCAGTGTACCCGAACCGGGAACCTCGTCGACCAGATCGGGCCGGGCGAGCGCCGGCTTGGCCGTTACCTGCCCGGCCGCCGTCGAAGCCGCGAGGCCCGGTGTCGCAGCGACGAACGCCAGCGCGACGCCGCACAGGCCGCCGAGCATGCGGCTGCGGAAGGCAGGGGCATCGAAGCGCGGGGAATGAAATCGGCTGTCGCTGGGCATCGCCGCTTGGTGCCCCCAAACAGGGGCAAATTCAAGTCATGTCGAGGGCACGCGCTGATGCCTTGGTGCCCGCCGCCGGACGTGCTACCGCCTCGACAGGCAAGGAAGGCACCGATGACCGACGCATTGACGCTGCTGAAGACCCGCAAGAGCCCGAAGATCTTCGATATCGCCGGCCCCGGACCGTCTCCGGCCGAGGTCGATGAGATTCTGTCCGTCGCCTCCCGCGTGCCTGATCACGGCAAGCTGGCACCGTGGCGCTTCGTCGTGTTCGAGGGCGAGGGACGCGAGCGTGCCGGCGACGTCATCGCCTCGGTGTTCCTCACCGACAATCCGGACGCCGACGCCGACCGGGTGGGAATCGAGCGCGAGCGCCTGTCGCGCGCGCCGCTGGTCGTCGCCGTCGTCTCGAAGGCCGGACCGCATGTGAAGATCCCCGAATGGGAACAGACCCTGTCGGGTGCTGCTGCCTGCACGCTGCTGGTGCTGGGCTCGCACGCGCTCGGCTATGCCGCGACCTGGCTCACCGAATGGTACGCCTATGACGCCCGTGTGCGTGCCGGGCTCGGTCTCGCCGAGAACGAGCGCATCGTCGGTTTCGTGCATATCGGCACGCTCGCCCGCCCGCAGGACGACCGGCCACGTCCGGCGCTCGCCGATATCGTCACGAGGTACTGAGCCGATGTTCTACGAGCCCGCCCGGCGCAACCACGGCCTGCCGCACAATCCGCTGAAGGCCATCGTCGCGCCGCGGCCAATCGGCTGGATATCCACCCTGTCGGAAGATGGCGTCGCCAATCTCGCCCCCTACTCCTTCTTCAATCTGGTGAGCGAGGGGCCGGACATCGTGATGTTCTCCAGCGATGGACAGAAGCACTCGGTGACCAACATCATGGCGACCGGCGCGTTCGTCTGTAACCTCGCCACCCGCTCGCTGATGGAAGCAGTGAACCTCTCCTCCAAGCCGATCCCAGCGGATGAGAGCGAGTTCGAGCTGACCGGCCTCACGGCGGCTCCCTCGCGGCTCGTCAAGCCGCCGCGTGTCGCCGCCTCGCCCTGCGCGCTGGAATGCGTGTGGATCGAAACTATTGACCTGCGCGACCGTCACGGTGAGAACACCGGCAGGCTCATCACCTTCGGCGAGGTGGTGGGCGTGCATATCGACGACGACTACATCGAGAACGGGCTCGTGCGCACCGAGAAGCTGCAGTCGCTCGCCCGCGGCGGCTACTTCGACTACTCGTGGGTCGACAACGTCCGCTCGCTGCCGCGTCCGACCTGAAACCCCGACCGATTACGCGGACGTCAATAACTTATTCACCATAATCGCATTAATATATGCTCGTTGGCTTGGTGGAGGTTTGCGGACCATGCGTAGTTTCGATCGTCGTGCCGTGCTGGGCCTTTCGGTGGCCGGAGTGGCCCTTGCCTTGGGCGGATGCAACCGCACGACGACGGCGAGCGCGCCCCTGACGCCGATGTCGCCGGTCACCAGCTTCGCCAGCGCCGGCCCGACCGGCACCTACGGCCAGATCAACGACAAGTTCACCATCCAGGCCTTCGACACCGGCAAGATCAACCCGGTCTATCTGCGCCGCGAGGTGGCCTACACCACCAGCGAGCCGCCGGGGACCATCGTCATCGATCCGCGCGAGCACTTCCTCTATTACGTGATGCCGGGCGGCCGGGCGATGCGCTACGGCGTCGGCGTCGGCAAGGAAGGCTTCGGCTGGTCCGGCTCCGCCACGATCAACTCCAAGCAGGAATGGCCGGACTGGTATCCGCCGAAGGAGATGATCGACCGCCGTCCCGACATCAAGTCGCAGCTCAGCCAGCTGCAGAGTGGCCCCGGCGTCGCTGGCGGCCTGTCGAACCCGCTCGGCGCGCGCGCCATGTATCTGTGGCAGAACGGCAAGGACACGCTCTACCGCATCCATGGCACGCTTGAGCCGGAAACCATCGGCACCAACGTGTCCTCCGGCTGCATCCGCATGATCAACCAGGATGCCATCGACCTCTACAGCCGCGTCACCGTCGGCACCAAGGTGGTCGTGCTGGGGGGACGCGCCGGCGTCTGATGCCTGTGCGCGCGGATGCGTGATTAAACGGTTGCCGCTCACCGGTTGCAGTGCAACCTTTTGCTTTGGCGGGAGGCGACGATCATGAGCGGGCGAATCATCACCATTGCCCAGCAGAAGGGCGGTTCCGGCAAGACCACGCTGGCTGCGCATCTCGCGGTGGCACTCGCCCGCGTCGGTCGTGTCGCGCTGATCGATTGCGATCCGCAGGGCAGCCTCGGCGAATGGTTCGAGGCGCGCGAGCAGAATCTCGGCGAGGAGCGCACCGGGCTCTCCTTCCGCACCGCATCCGGCTGGGGCGCCCGGCGCGAGGCGCGCAGCCTGGCCCGCGACTATGATTTCGTGGTCATCGACACCCCGCCGAAGTCGGACGTCGAATCCCGTCCCGCCATCGAGGCGGCGAGCCTCGTCGCGGTGCCGGTGCAGCCGACCCCGATCGACCTGTGGGCGACCCAGCCGACACTGGAGATGATCGCCAAGGAGGGCACGCCCTCGCTCCTCGTCATCAACCGCGCGCAGTCGCGTTCCGGACTGACGCAAGAGATCAGCGAAGCGATCCGCGCCTTGGGCCACCCGGCGGCCGAGACCCGGCTCGGCAACCGAGTCGCCTTCGCCGCAAGCATGGGCGATGGCCTCACGGTGCTGGAGACCGAGCCCGGCGGCAAGGGGGCCGAGGAAATCGCCGCGCTCGCCGCCGAGTTGCGCGGGCACCTCGGGGACTAGCGGGCCCGGCGACGGCGCGCCCGGATAAAGATACCGATCACCAATAAGTTAGCGGGTTTTTCTGACGTTTTGCCGGCATCGGCGGTGCGCGCGGGAACCTCGGACTGCCTTCGCGGCTTCTCCCCGTGACAAGCGCGGCGCCTGCCGGAAACGGCTGGTGGCGCCGGCTTCAAACAGAGAACGGAGACGTGACATGAACAGGCTGCTGATCGCCACCGCCGCCGTCGCTACGCTGGGCCTCACCGCTGCCGCGAACGCTCAGACCTATTACCGCACTGCGCCGGGTCCCTCGGTGGAATATTACGAGCCCATGCCGGGTCCGGGCCGCACCGTCGTGATCGAAGGCCGCAACGCCACGATGATGACCCTGGACGACGAGCAGCGCTATGTGCCGGAATCCTACTCGACCGGCGGGAACCTCGGCGCCAACCCCTATGTGCGCAATCCCGGCGTCGAGCCCTACATCGCCAAGCAGATCGAGCAGGATCAGCGCGGCAACTGAGGTCGGCGAGATTCGGGATACAGCGGACGCGGGCCATCGGCCCGCGTCATTCGTTTCGGCCGCCTTCCGAGGGTAACTCTCACGCCGCCGGCGTGTATGAAGTTTGCAGGTAACGGTTCTATCGCACCGCAGCGAGGTTGACGCCGCCGCCTCATAGCGGCAATCAGAAGGTGAGCTTCCCGTTCGGCAAGCCAAAATTCATAGCCGTGACCGTAGGTTCGCGGTTCCGCGGGGAATTTCGTGCCTTGGGCGCGAAACTTCCCTCCCCCCGGTTCCCTCGTACGGGCGATGAAAATTGGCGTTGCGTTTGAATAGACAACAGCATTGGCGGAAGGGCGCGTTGCTCGCCACCGTCGCGTGTGCGCTGCTTGTCGGAAGCCCGGCCGCCCGGGCGCAGGAGCCGGCCGAACCCGGCCTTTTCAGTTCCATCGTCAATCTGTTCAACCCGCAGCGTCTGGCCGATGCCGGCCCGCAGGCGCCCGACGCCACGCCCTACACCGTCGAGATCACCGTGAAGGAGGGGGGCCGCGACCTGCGGCAGGCCGTGGAGGGCGCGTCCGCTCTCGAAAGCCTGAAGGGCCGCCCGCCCTCGGGCGCCGCCGGCCTCGTGCGCCGCGCTCTGGCCGACCAGGGCAACATCAGCGCTGCGCTCTACGCCAACGGCTATTATTCCGGCATCATCCGCATCCGCATCGCCGGCAACGCGCCAGACGCACCCAACATCTTCGAGATCGTCGAGGCGGCGCGCAAGCGTGGCCCCGTGCCGGTGCGGGTCGAGGTCGAGCCCGGCCCGCTGTTCCATTTCGGCAAGGTGGCGATCATCGATGCCGCCTCGCGCCGCCCGCTGGCCGATGCGCCGACGCTAGCGAGCCTTCGGGTGGTGCCCGGCGAGCCGGCGCTCGCCTCGTCCGTCGTGCGCGCGGAGGGTATGCTGGTCGATCACTGGCGCCGCTCCGGCCACCCCTTCGCCCGCGTCACCGACAAGGACGTGGTGGCCGACCATGCGACCACCCGGCTCGACGTCACCTTCCGCGTCGCGCCGGGCCCCGTCGCCACATTCGGCCGCTTCACCGTCACCGGGGCGGACTTCCTCACTCCCGGCTTCATTGAGGAGCGGATCGAGATCGCCCCCGGCACGCCCTATTCGCCGGAGGTGCTCAATCGCCTGCGCCGCCGCCTGCTCGGCTACGAGGCCATCGCCAGCGTGCGCATCAAGGAGGCCGACAGGCTCGATCCCGATGGCAGCCTGCCGATCACCCTGGAAGTGGAAGCCCGCAAGCCGCGCTATGTCGGCTTCGGCGCCAGCTACTCCTCGACCGAGGGCCCGGCGGCGAACGTCTATTGGGGTCATCGCAACCTGTTCGGCGGCGGCGAGACGCTGCGCCTCGACGCGCAGACCTCGTGGTTCGGCGAGAAATCCGAAGCGGTGCCCGACGCCGATCCGTTCGGCTACAAGGTGTCCGCCTCCTTCGTGAAGCCGGGCATCTACACCGCCCAGGACGATCTCGTCGCCCAGGCCGCCGTACTGCGCGAGGTGACGAACGCCTACGTGCGCGAAGCCGTCACCTTCCTCGGCGGCGTACGCCATCGCTACAACGACAATCTCAGCCTTCAGGTCAGCCTCGACCTCGAACAGTCGCAGGTCGAGGATGCCGACGGTTCCGGCGAGTACGGCATCGTCGGCGTGCCGTTCGACCTGAAATACGACACCACCGACAACGAACTCGACCCGACCAAGGGCGTCCGCTTCTCCGGCACGGCCGAGCCCTTCGCCTATTTCGGCGATGCGGGCGCCGGCACCACCATGGTGAAGGGCTCCCTTTCCGCCTATCGCGCGGTCGATGACGGGAACCGCCTCATCCTCGCCGGGCGCGTCGCCATGGGCGGCATCTTCGGCGCCGATCTCTACGACGTGCCGCCGCAGCGGCGCTTCTATGTCGGCGGCGGCGGCTCGTTGCGCGGCTATGACTACCAGTCTGCCAGCCCGCGCAACGCCGAGGGCATCATCATCGGCGGCCGCTCCTTCTTCGAGGGTTCGTTCGAGGCGCGCTGGCGGGTCACCGACACCATCGGCATCGTGCCGTTCTTCGACATGGGCTCGGCCTTCGCGTCCGAATGGCCGGATTTCGACGAGATGAAATATTCCGCCGGCATCGGCCTTCGCTATTACACCGCCATCGGCCCGCTGCGGCTCGACTTCGCCGTGCCGCTGAATCCGGGGCCGGACGATGGCGATTTCGGCGTCTATGTCAGTCTGGGGCAGGCCTTCTGATGATGATGCGCGGGCTCCGATATCTCATCCTCTCGCTGCTCAGCCTGCTGGTGGTGCTGTTCGCCGCCTTCGGCGCGTTGCAGACACCGCCCGGCAAGGCGCTGGTCGCCAGCATCGCCTCTTCGCTGGCCTCGACGCCGAACATGCGGGTGACGATCCGCGACATCACCGGCTTGCTGCCCATTGATATCCGCATCGGCACGGTCGAACTCGCCGACAGCAGTGGCGAGTTCGCGCGGATCGACGCTCTGCGCCTCGCCTGGCGCCCGCTGGCGCTGCTCGAGCGCACGCTCGACGTGACGGCGCTCACCGCCGAGCGCGTGCAGGTCAGACGCCGGCCGGCGCTGCCGCCTGCGCCGACGGAGACCCCTGCGCAGGGCGCGAGCTTCGCCCTCCCCGTCCGCATCGCCGATCTTTCCATCGCCGACATCGTGCTGGACGCGCCGGTTCTCGGCCATGCCGCGCAGCTCTCGCTCACGGCCTCCGCCGACATAGCCTCGCTGACGCGCGGCCTGTCGCTCGACTTCGCGCTGGAGCGGCGCGACGCGCCGGGCCGCCTTTCCGGCCGCGCCGCCTATGCCCCCGAAACCGGCCAGCTCGACCTCGACATCGCCGCGCGCGAGCCGGCCGGCGGGCTAATGGCGCGCGCCGCCGGACTCGACGGCCTGCCGGAGATCGTCGCCACGGTGAAGGGCAGCGGCCCGCTCGACGCCTGGGACGGCCATCTCGGGCTCAAGGCCGGCGACGTCGCCGAGGCTTCCGGCGCCGCCGGCATCCGCGCGGTGCCGCAGGGCCATCGCGTGACCTTCGCCATTGACGCCGACATCTCCCGCCTGCTGCCGGGCGACATCGCTCCGCTGTTCGAGGGGCGCACCGAACTCTCCGGCGCCGCCATCGTCGATGCCGATCGGCGCGTCTCCATCGAGAACGCCGCCGCGCACGCCGCCGGCTTCCAGGCCACGGCGCGCGGCACGGTCGACCCCACGGGTGCCGCCGATCTCACCTTCGATGTCACGGCCGGCG
Source organism: Ancylobacter sp. VNQ12 (assembly GCF_049445835.1). Lineage (NCBI taxonomy): Bacteria > Pseudomonadati > Pseudomonadota > Alphaproteobacteria > Hyphomicrobiales > Xanthobacteraceae > Ancylobacter > Ancylobacter sp. VNQ12. Next base: position 26,890 of record NZ_JBMSDU010000004.1, read on the forward strand.
CGTCCGACCGCTTTGCCGCGCTGGTGCCCGGCATCGACTGGCAGAGCGTGCGCGCCAGTGGCACGCTGAAGGGCGCCTTCCGCACCCCCGCGCTTGATGCCCGACTGCATGCGGAGAACGTGCGCGGGGCGGGCTATGGCGCCGCCATGCTCAATGCAAGGCTGCGCACCACGCCGGACGGCGACGGCAATCTCGCCCTCGCGATCGAGGGCGACACACAGGGCCTGAGCGCCGAGGACCCGCAGGTCGCCAGCGCACTCGGCAGCGCGGGTGGCTTCGAGGCCGCAGGCACGGTTCCGGCCGGCGGCGCGCCGGCACTGACCGCCCTCACCGTCCGCCTCGCCGCGCTAACCGCCCGCTTCGCCGGCCGGGCGGATGCCGCCGCCATCGATGGCGACCTCAATGTCGAGCGGCTCGATCTCGCCGCCTTCTCCCCGCTCGCCGGCCGCACGCTGGCGGGCCGGGCCGTGCTCGACGCCAGGATCGCCGCCAGCGCCGATTTCCAGCGCGCCAGCCTCGACCTGACCGGCACCGCGACCGGCCTCGTCACCGGTATCCCGCAGATCGATGGTCTGTTTGGCCGCGAGACCCGCGTGGCCGGGGCGCTGGCCCGCGACGGCACCAACGCGCTCGCGGTGCGCGACTTCAAGGTCGACACCGAGGGGTTGTCGCTGGTGGTCGATGGACGCATCGCCAGCGACGTCGCCAACCTGACGACAAGACTGGCGCTCGATGACCTCGCCCGCCTCGACCCTCGTGTGAGCGGCCGGCTCCAAGCCGATGCCGCCTTCTCCGGTACGCTGGAGAAACTCGGCGTGAGCGCGAAGCTGGCGATCCCCGAGGGCACCGCCATGTCGCATCCGCTGCGCGACGTCACACTCGACGTCACCGCGCAGGACATCACCGGCGCGCCCACCGGCCGCTTCCAGCTCTCCGGCGATGTCGCCGGCAAACCCGCGCGTGGCACGGGTTCGCTGGCGACGTTGGCGGATGGCGGGCACCAGCTCTCCGGTCTCGACATCGCCATCGGCTCGGTGACCGCGCATGGCGACATCGCGCTGTCAGTCAGCCAGCTGGCGACCGGCAAGCTCAGCGTCGCCGCCGGCGACCTCGCCGACATCTCGGCGCTGCTGCTCACCGACATGGCCGGCCGGCTGAATGCCGAGGTGACGCTGGACGTCATCAACAACCAGCAGCGCGTCGCGGCACTGGGCGATGCCACCAATGTGCGCTTCGCCGGCCGCAGCCTCGGCAGCGCCCGCGTCGATGCCACCGTCACCGATCCGCTCGGCGTCCCGCTGGTCAATGGCAGCGCCGACCTGCGCGCGCTCGATCTCTCCGGCTTCACTGTGGAGACCGCCGCGCTGCGCGCCACCGGCACCAGCGCCGGCACCGACATCACCGTCGAGGCGCTGGCGCAGAACATCAATCTGCGCGGCGCCGGGCGTCTCAGCCCGATCGAGGGCGGCGCGCGGCTGCGGCTCGACCGCTTCACCGCGACGCGCGGCGCGTTGAACGTCGCCATGACGGCGCCGACGACCTTCACGCTGAACAATGGCGCCGTGCGTATTGATCGGCTCGCGCTCGCAACAGCCGGCGGCACAATCACGGTTTCCGGCACCGCCGGCGCGACGCTGGACCTGACCGTCGATGCCCGCGCCTTACCGCTCGCGCTAGCCGAACTCGTCGCGCCGGGGCAGAACCTCTCGGGCACGCTGGCCGGCAATGCCCGGCTGAACGGGCCGGCAAGCGCGCCGACCGGGAATTACGACCTGCGTGTCACCCGGCTCTCCAGCCCGGACCTTGCGCACAATGGCGCCGGTCCCTTCGACATCGCCGCCAGCGGCAACCTCGCCAATGGCCGCGCCAGCGTGCGCGCGACGATCAATGGGCAGAACCTCCAAGGGCTGACGATCAACGGCTCCGTGCCGGTCGCCGCCGGCGAGCTCGACCTCGCCATTCGCGGTGCGATCAACCTCGCCATCATCAACCCGGCCCTCGCCACCACGGGCGCACGCATCAGCGGCAACGCCGCCATCGATGCCAGCCTGCGCGGCACCTTGGCGGCGCCGCGCGCAGGCGGCACGGTGCGCATCTCCAACGGGCGCTTCGATGATGCGGTGAACGGCGTGGCGCTCGACCAGATCCAGGCTGTGCTGACCGGCACGGACCGCTCCGTCACCATCACCTCGCTCGCGGCGCGCACCACCAATGGCGGCAGCGTCTCCGGGCGCGGCAATATCGCCCTCGATGTTGCCACCGGCCTGCCGGGGCGGATCGATCTCGATCTGGTCAACGCGGCGCTGGTGAACAGCGATCTCATGCGCCTCGTCGCCGAAGGCAGGCTCGGCGTCGAAGGCGCGTTCCTGAACGGCCCGCGCCTGACCGGCAAGATCACGCTGCGCGCGCTCGACATCAACATCCCGGATCGCTTCCCCGGCGGGGTGCAGAATCTCAACGTCCAGCACGTGAACGCCGGCAAGGAATTCACCCGCAAGCACGGCAACGCCCGCGCGCGCCCCACCGGCGACAGCCGCAGCGGCGTGGCGCTGGACCTCGTGCTCTCCGCGCCCAACAACACGGTGTTCGTGCGCGGGCTCGGTATCGATGCGCAGCTCGGCGGCGAGATTCGGCTGAGCGGCACGACGCGGGCGCCGGTGACGCTCGGCGCTTTCGAGATGCGGCGCGGCACTTTCGACTTTGCCGGCCGGCGCCTCACCTTCACCCGCGGGCGCATCACCTTCACCGGCACGACCGACCCGGAACTGGATTTCGTCGCCGAGACCACCGGCAACGACGTGACGGCGCGCATCCTTGTCAGCGGCCCCGCCTCGCGGCCGGACATCAGCTTCACCTCCACCCCGACCCTGCCACAGGACGAGGTACTGGCGCGACTGCTGTTCGGCCGCTCGGCCGGCTCGCTGAACGCCGGCCAGGCGGTTCAGGTCGCACAAACCATCGCGCAGTTCTCCGGCGGCTCGGGCGTATTGGAGAATGTGCGGCGCTCGCTCGGCGTCGACAGCCTCGACATCGGTACGGATTCCACAGGCCGGGGCGGACAGGTCGGTATCGGCCGGCGGCTCAACGACAACATCTATCTCGGCGTGCGCCAGGGCACGACGCCGGGCTCCAGCCGCGTGACGGTGGATGTCGACGTCACCCGCAACATTCGCCTGCAGGGTGCCACGGGCGCCGACGGCTCGGCCGAGGTCGGCATCGGCGCCCAATGGGACTACTGATCGGGGAGCGTCGAGCCGCGATCAGGCTGCGGCAGGCTCGCCCACGCCATAGCGCGCGGCGGGCGTGTTGCGCGACAAATGCGGGCCCAGCGCGCCGCGCGCCGCGACCAGCGCCGCCCAGCCGGCCGGATCCGGCAGCGAGGGAATAGTGTAGACCTCGCCCTGATCAAGGCCGGCGAGCGCTGCATCGACCAGATCCTCCGCCGACATCACCATCTCCGCCGGCAGCGCCGCAGCGTCGAGTCCGGCGCGGTCGAAAAACTCGGTACGGGTCAGCCCCGGCAACACCGCCTGCAGGCGGACCGGACCGTCCTTCAGTTCAGTCCCCAGCGATTGGGTGAAGGCAAGTACATAGGCCTTGGTCGCGGCATAGGCGCCAAGGAAGTTCTCCGGAATGATCGCCACCACCGAGGCGATGTTGACCAACGTGCCGCGCCCGCGCGCGGTAAACGCATTGACCGCCGCCACCGCGAGCCGCGTGAGCGCGACGACATTGAGCTGCACCATGGCGTCGATCTTGGCCGCGTCCGCGCCCACCACCGGCCCCTCCGTGCCCGCGCCGGCATTGTTGACCAACAGCGTGATCGCCGGATCGTCGGTTATACGTGCAGCAACCTTGGCCACGTCCTCCGCCTTGCCGAGATCGGCGGGAAGGACATCGACCGTGCGGCCAGTGCCGGTGGCAAGTTCCTGCGCGAGTTCATCGAGCCGCGTCTTGTTGCGGGCAACGAGAATAAGGTCATAGCCGCGTGCGGCCAGACGTTGCGCATAGATCTTGCCGATTCCGCTTGAGGCGCCGGTGACGACGGCGGTTCCGAGAGGTGACGTGTTCATGGGAGATCTCCGATATGGCCGCGATCCGGCCGCTGCTGTATTCATGACGATCAACATGAAAAAAGTCGAGCCCCCGATAGGCGATCCGCACGGCGGGCTTTTACGTAAAGTCGAAAGCCTCAACGGATTCGACCAATGACCTCCCCCGCCCTGCCCGCCCCGGTACTCGTCTGGTTCCGCGACGATCTGCGCCTTGAGGACAATCCGGCGTTGCGGGCCGCACAGGAGAGCGGACACCCGCTGCTGCTCGTCTATGTGCTCGACGAGGAGAGCCCCGAGCTCCGTCCTCTCGGCAGCGCGGCGCGCTGGTGGCTTGGCCGCTCACTGGCCGCCCTTACGCGAGCCATCGAGGCAAAGGGCGGGCAACTTGTCCTGCGGCGCGGCGCAGCGGGATCACTCATCCCGGCAATCGCCAGCGAGACGAAAGCGGGCGCCGTCTACTGGAACCGTCGCTATGGCGCGCCGGAAATTGCCCTCGACACTGCGCTGAAGGCGGCACTGACGCAGCGGGATCTGCGCGTCGAGAGCTTCAATGCCGGCCTGCTGCACGAGCCGTGGACCGTGGCGACACAGGCGGGCGGTCCGTTCCGTGTCTTCACCCCGTTCTACCGCAACGCCGCGCAGCGCGACACCAGGCCCGTGCTTCGCGCAGGCGGAGGCTGGCACTTCGCCCCTCCCCCTCGCAGCGACCGGCTGGCCGACTGGTCGCTGGAACCGACCCATCCCGATTGGGCCGGCAGCCTGCGCGCGGCGTGGACACCGGGCGAGGACGGCGCGCGACAGAAGCTCGCTGCGTTCATTGAGGAAGGGCTGTCCGACTACGCCACCCTGCGCGACCAGCCTGACCTGCCGCATGTCTCGCGCCTCTCGCCGCATCTGCGCTTCGGCGAAATCTCGCCGCATCAGGCACTGTCCGGCCTGCGTCATGCGGAAGCGTCGGGGAAGGCCAACGGCAGGGACGTGGAGAAATTCGTCAGCGAGCTCTATTGGCGCGAATTCTCCTATCACCTGCTGTTTCATTATCCCGACCTCGCCACGCGCAACTTCAATCCCCGCTTCGACGCCTTCGAATGGCGCAGCGATGCGGCATTCGAGCGGGCCTGGCGGAAGGGGCGAACCGGCTACCCCATCGTCGATGCCGGCATGCGCCAGCTCTGGCGAACGGGGTGGATGCACAACCGGGTGCGGATGGTCGTCGCCTCGTTCCTGATCAAGCACGGGCTCGTCGACTGGCGCTGCGGCGAAGACTGGTTCTGGGACACCCTGGTCGACGCCGACCCCGCGAACAACCCCGCGAGCTGGCAATGGGTGGCCGGCTCCGGTGCCGACGCCGCGCCCTATTTCCGCATCTTCAATCCGGTGACGCAGGGCGAGAAGTTCGATCCCGAAGGCGCCTATGTCAGGCATTTCGTGCCCGAGCTGGCGCAGCTGCCGGCGGCGATCATCCATCGCCCGTGGGAAGCGAAGGCCGAGGTGCTGGCCGCGGCCGGCATAGTGCTCGGCGAGACCTATCCGCACCCGATCGTCGACCATGGCGCGGCGCGCCAGCGGGCGCTGGAGCGCTATGCCCGCATTCGCGGGGATTGAGGCTCAATCGGGTTGCCGAGCCGGCAATGGCCTACTAGCTTCGTGGGCCTGCGCAGTCCGCACGTGAAATCAGCAAGCGAATTCAGAACAATGACTATCCGCAACGGTCTCGTCGAGGCGATCGGCAACACGCCTCTCATCAAGCTCCAGCGCGCTTCCGAGGCGACCGGCTGCACCATATTGGGCAAGGCGGAGTTCCTGAATCCCGGCCAGTCGGTGAAGGACCGCGCCGCCCTGTTCATCATCAAGGACGCCGTCGCCAGGGGGCAGCTGCGGCCCGGCGGCGTTATCGTCGAAGGCACCGCCGGCAATACCGGCATCGGCCTCGCGCTGGTCGGCAATGCGCTGGGCTTTCGTTCGGTGATCGTCATTCCCGACACGCAGAGCCAGGAGAAGAAGGACATGCTGCGGCTCGCCGGCGCTACGCTGGTCGAGGTTCCCGCGGTGCCCTATTCCAATCCGAACAACTATGTGAAGGTCTCCGGCCGGCTCGCCGAGGAACTGGCGAAGACCGAGCCGAACGGCGCAGTGTGGGCCAACCAGTTCGACAATGTCGCCAACCGGCAGGCGCATATCGAGACCACAGGCCCGGAAATCTGGGAACAGACCGAAGGCGCTGTGGACGGCTTCGTCTGCGCCGTCGGCACGGGCGGCACGCTGGCCGGCACCGCCATCGCGCTGAAGGAGCGCAATCCGGGCATCAGGATCGGCCTCGCCGACCCGTTCGGCGCGGCGCTCTACAGCTATTACACCACCGGCGAGCTGAAATCCGAGGGCTCTTCCATCACCGAGGGCATCGGCCAGGGCCGCATCACCGCCAATCTGGTGGATGCCCCGATCGACGTCGCCTACCAGATCCCCGACGCGGAAGCCGTGCAGATCGTGTTCGACCTCTTGGAATTCGAGGGGCTCTGCCTCGGCGGCTCCTCGGGGATCAACGTCGCCGGCGCCATCCGCCTCGCGCGCGAGCTCGGCCCCGGCCACACCGTCGTCACCGTCCTCTGCGACTACGGCACCCGCTACCAGTCGAAGCTGTTCAATCCGGAATTCCTGCGTGAAAAAGGACTTCCGGTGCCCGGCTGGCTGGAGCGCCATGTCGACGTCCCGAACGTGCTGGTCTGATGGCAACCCTCCTGCTCTTCCGCGACGACGCCTATCTCCGGGAGACCTCCGCCCTCGTGACGGCAGTGACGCCGGAGGGCGGCATCGTCGTCGACCGCACCGTGTTCTACGCCAATGGCGGGGGCCAACCCGGTGACAAGGGTGTGTTGGTGCGGGCCGACGGCAGCGAGATCGCCCTCGCCACCGCGGTCTACGGCCCGGACAAGACCGAGGTGGTTCATGTGCCGGCGACGCCCGGCCTGGTTCTGCCCGAACTGGGCGAGAGCGTGCGGCTGGTGCTCGACTGGGACATCCGCCACAAGCGCATGCGCATGCACACGCTGCTGCACCTCTTGTCCGTCGCGCTGCCCTACCCTGTCACGGGCGGCTCGGTGGGCGAGGATGAAGGCCGGCTCGATTTCGACATCCCCGATGGCGGGCTGGACAAGGACGCCCTCACCGCCAAGCTGACGGAGATGATCGCCACCGGCGCCGCCGTCACTGAGCGCTGGATCACTGACGAGGAACTTCTGGCCAATCCGGGCCTTGTGAAGACCATGTCGGTGAAGCCGCCCATGGGCTCGGGCCGCGTGCGGCTGGTCGAGATCGCCGGGCTGGACCTGCAACCCTGCGGCGGCACGCATGTACGCAGCCTCGACGAGATCGGCGCGGCGCAGGTGACGAAGATCGAGAAGAAGGGTCAGCTGAACCGCCGGGTGCGAGTCGGCTGGGCCTGAACGCCGTCCGAAATCCGGAGCCATGCCATGACCACCACCACACGCCTCGTCTCGACGGAATGGCTCGCCGCACATCTGCGCGAACCCGACCTCGTCATCGTCGACGGCTCCTGGCACATGCCGGCCACAGGCCGGAAGGGCCATGACGAATACCTCAACGCGCACATTCCCGGCGCGGTGTTCTTCGACATCGACACCATCGCCGACACATCGAGCGGCCTGCCGCATATGCTGCCGAGCGAGGAAGCCTTCGCCGCCGCCGCGGCCGCGCTCGGTATCTCCCGCGACGCGCGCATCGTCGTCTACGATTCCGCCGGGCTGTTCTCGGCGCCGCGCGTGTGGTGGACCCTCCGCGTCTTCGGCGCGCCGAACGTCTTCATCCTCGATGGCGGCCTGCCGAAATGGCTGGCGGAAGGTCGGCCAACCGAGGCTGGCGCCCCGACTCCCGCCCCGGCCCGCTTCGAGGCCCGGCTGGAGACCAACCGCGTCGTCACCATCGAGCAGGTGGCGCATCGCCTCGCCATCGGCAGCGTACAGGTGCTCGACGCCCGTGCACCCGAGCGCTTTCGCGGCGAAGCGCCTGAGCCGCGCGCCGGCGTTCGTCCGGGCCACATCCCCGGTGCGCGCAACCTACCCTTCTCCGAAGTGGTGAGGGACGGCCGGCTGGCCGATGCGGCGACGATCCGTGCCGCCGTGGATGCCGCCGGCATCGACAGTTCCAAGCCGGTGATCACCAGCTGCGGCTCGGGCGTGACGGCGGCGATCCTGTGGTTCGCGCTCGACTCGCTCGGCATGCCGCCCGTCGCGCTCTATGACGGCTCCTGGACCGAATGGGGCTCATCCGACCAGCCCGCCGCCATCGGGCCGGCATAGGCTGCGCTCGCGGCCTCCTCGCCAAACGAAGAAGGCCGGAGCGCGGGAAGCGCTCCGGCCTTTCTCGTTTGCTGGGCCGACTCAGTGCAGGATCTGGCTGAGGAACAGCTTGGTGCGCTCGTGCTGCGGCTTGGAGAAGAACGCCTCGGGCTCGTTCATCTCGATGATCTGCCCGGCGTCCATGAAGATCACCCGGTTCGCCACCTGGCGCGCGAAACCCATTTCGTGCGTCACGCACAGCATGGTCATGCCCTCCTCGGCGAGGCTCACCATGGTCTCCAGCACTTCCTTGACCATTTCCGGATCGAGCGCCGAGGTCGGCTCGTCGAACAGCATGATCTTCGGCTTCATGCACAGCGCGCGGGCGATGGCGACGCGCTGCTGCTGACCGCCCGAGAGCTGGCCGGGATATTTGTTGGCCTGCTCGGGAATCTTCACCTTCTTGAGGAAGTGCATCGCCAGCTCGTCCGCGTCCTTCTTGGGCATCTTGCGGACCCAGATCGGCGCCAGCGTCAGGTTCTCCAGGATGGTGAGGTGCGGGAACAGGTTGAAATGCTGGAAGCACATGCCGACCTCGCGGCGGATCTCGTCGATCCGCTTGAGGTCGTTGGTCAGCTCGATGCCGTCAACCACGATCGTGCCCTGCTGGTGCTCTTCCAGCCGGTTGATGCAGCGGATCATGGTCGACTTGCCTGAACCCGACGGCCCGCAGATGACGATGCGCTCGCCGCGCCGCACCTTGAGGTTGATGTCCTTCAGCACGTGGAACTCGCCGTACCATTTGTGGACGCCGACGAGTTCGACGGCGACATCCTTGCCCGGCGGGGTGTGGACCGCGGGAATCTCGTCGCTCGGAACGATGGAATGGGTTTCGGTCATGTGTGTCTCCGTCGTTCAGCGTCTGTGGGAGGTGTTCAGCCGGCGCTCCACGAAAAGCGAGTAGCGCGACATGCCGAAGCAGAACAGGAAGTAGACGATGCCGGCAAAGGCGAAGCCGGTATAGAGCGTCACCGGGCTCGCCCAGTTGGGGTCGGTGAAGGACGCGCGGAGCTGACCGAGGAAGTCGAAGATCGACACGATCAGCACCAGCGTGGTGTCCTTGAACAGGCTGATGAAGCTGTTGACGATGCCCGGAATGACCAGCGTCAGCGCCTGCGGCAGGATGATGAGCCGCATCATCTGGCTCCAGGTCAGCCCCACCGCCATGGCGCCTTCATACTGGCCCTTGGAGATCGCCTGCAGGCCGCCGCGCACCACCTCCGCCATATAGGCGGCGGAGAACAAGGCCACGCCGACCAGCGCGCGCAGCAGCCCGTCCGGGTTCGCGCCTTGCGGCAGGAACAGCGGCAGCATGTAGGTGGCGAAGAACAGCACGGTGATCAGCGGCACGCCGCGCCAGAACTCGATGAAGGCCACCGAGAGCAGCCGCACGATCGGCATCTGCGAGCGCCGTCCCAGCGCCAGCAGGATACCGAGCGGGAGCGAGGCGACGATGCCCGTCACCGCGATGACCAGCGTGACCAGCAGGCCGCCCCATTGCCGGGTCTCGACATAGGACAGGCCGAAATCGATGTCCCAGGTCAGCACCAGCAGGCCGAAGGCGAGGAACACCCAACCGGTGGCCCGCGCGGCGGTCCATCCGCTACCGCCGATCGCGCCGATCAGTCCGCCGATGATCGCCATCGCCACCAGCGCGGTCAGCACATAGTCGAGCCAGAAGACGACATTCACCCCCGCGACATGCGCGTCGCCGACCACCGCGTGGATGAGGCCGAAATGCTCGAACAGGAAGGCGGAAGCGTCGATGTTGCCGCCCGTCAGCAGCACGAAGGCGACAATCGGGAAGACGACGAAGAACAGGAACGAATTCAGCCGCTTCATCGGCCAGCTCGGCACCAGCAGCGGCACCAGCAGCACCGCGCCGGCGGCGAAGACCACATTGGGCCGCCAGCGCTCGGCAATCGGATAGAAGCCGTAGATCAGCTGGCCGAACTTCGCCTGGATGAACGGCCAGCAGGCGCCGACATTCGGCCCCAGGCAGGCCTCGCGGTTCTCGCCGGTCCATACCGCGTCGACCAGCAGGAAGCGGATCAGCGGCGGCGCGATGAGCAGCAGCAGCCCGAGGCCGACAAGCGTCAGGATGGTGTGGAAGACGCCGGAGAACAGGTTCTCCCGCATCCAGCCGATGACGCCCACATTGCGCACCGGCGGGGGAAGCGGCGCGATCAGTTGCGAGCGGATGAAGGTGCCGTCATCAAAGGTCATGCTCATGGCCGTCCCTCATCGTTCCACGAGCGCGACGCGCTTGTTGTAGTTGTTCATGATGATGGAGGTGATGATCGACAGGACGAGATAGACGCCCATGGTGATGGCGATGATCTCGATCGCCTGGCCGGTCTGGTTGAGCGAGGTGCCGGCGAACACGGCCACCAGGTCGGGATAGCCGATGCCCACCGCGAGCGACGAGTTCTTCGTCAGGTTCAGATACTGGCTGGTGAGCGGGGGAATGATCACGCGCATGGCCTGCGGAATGACCACGAGCCGCAATGTCAGCCCGTTGCGCAGCCCCAGCGAATGGGCAGCCTCGGTCTGCCCGTGGCTGACCGACTGAATGCCGGCGCGCACATTCTCGGCGATGAAGGCCGCCGTATAGGTCGCGAGAGCGACGGTCAGCGCCACGAATTCGGGAATGACCCGCATGCCGCCGACGAAATTGAAGCCCTTGAGCTCGGGACGCTCCAAAGTGATGGGGAAGCCGGTCAGGGTCATTGCCGCGAGCGGCACCAGGATGATGATGGCGAGACCGATCGGCAGCATGGGAAAGCCGCGCCCCGTCTCCGCCCGCCGGTCGCGCGACCAGTGGCCGAGCAGGATCACCGCCAGCAGCGCGGCGCCGGACGCCCACAGCACATAGCCGGTGCCGGCATCGAAGATCGGCCGCGGGATGACGATGCCGCGGTTCGAGATGAACGCCTCGCCGAAGATGCTGATGCTCTGGCGCGGATTGGGCATCGCGCTCAGCACCGCCAGATACCAGAACAGGATCTGGAACAGCGGCGGCAGATTGCGGATCACCTCGACATAGACCGTCGACAACAGGCGGATGACGAAGTTCTTCGACAGCCGGCCGACGCCGACGATGAAGCCGATGATCGTTGCGAAGAAAATGCCGACCACCGCGACAAGGATGGTGTTCAGCAGGCCGACGAGAAACGCCCGGCCATAGGTCGAGGTCTCGGAATAGGGGATCAGCGTCTGGCTGATGCCAAAGCCGGCCGTGTTGTCGAGAAAGCCGAAGCCGGTGGCGATCTTCTGCGCCGCCAGATTCTGGCGGGCATTCTCGACGAACATCCAGCCGAGAAAGATGACCAGCGCCAGCGCGATCAATTGCAGCGCGATGCTGCGTATTTTCGGGTCGTTGATGAAAGATGTCTTCGAACGCCCGGAGACAGGCTCAACCAGATCCGACATGGTCCCCCTCGCCCCTTTGCGGGGCCAGCTGCAGCTTCCGGCGCCGAACTTGTGTCAGCTTGACCGGAATAAACGGGCCCCCGGCAGCAGCCGGGAGCCCGCGCTTGTCTTCTCAGCTCAGCGGATCGGCGGGGCGTATTGCAGGCCGCCCTTGTTCCACAGCGCATTCACGCCGCGGGCGAGCTTGAGGGGAGTGTCGGGGCCGACGTTCTTGTCGTACATCTCGCCGTAATTGCCGACGTTCTTGACGATCTGGTAGCCCCAGTCATTGCCGATGCCCATGCCTTCACCGAACTTGCCTTCGGTGCCCAGCAGGCGCTTCACTTCCGGGTTGGCCGAGGACTTCAGCTGCTCGTCGACATTCTTCGAGGTGACGCCGAGCTCTTCGGCGTTCAGCTGGGCGAACAGCACCCACTTGACGATGTCGAACCACTGGTCGTCACCATGGGCGACCACCGGGCCGAGCGGCTCCTTGGAGATGATCTCCGGCAGGACGATGTGGTCGTCGGGGTTGGTGAGCTTGAGACGCTCGCCGGCGAGGCCCGAACGGTCGGTGGTGAGCACGTCGCAGCGGCCGGCGTCATAGGCCTTGACCACTTCGTCATTGGTGGCGAAGGCGATGACTTCGTAGGTCATGTTGTTGGCGCGGAAGAAGTCGGCGAGGTTCTGCTCGGTGGTGGTGCCGGTCTGGGTGCAGACCGAGGCGCCCGAGAGCTCCATGGCCGAGTTCACCTTCTTGTCCTTGCGGATCATGAAGCCCTGGCCGTCATAATAGGTGACGCCGGTGAAGTTTAGGCCGAGCGAGGTGTCGCGCGTGATCGTCCAGGTGGTGTTGCGCGAGAGGACGTCGATGTCGCCGGACTGCAGCGCCGTGAAGCGGTCCTTGGCGGACAGCGGGGTAAACTTGACCTTCGTCGCATCGCCGAAGACGGCGGCGGCGACAGCGCGGCAGAAGTCCACGTCGAGGCCGGTCCAGTTGCCCTTGTCGTCCGGGGTGGAGAAGCCGGGAAGGCCCTGGCTTACGCCGCACTGGACGAAACCTTTCGACTTGATCTGGTCGAGCTTGGCCGCCTGGGCGCCGACGGCCACGAGACCGAAAGCGCCGGCAAGGGCGAACGTGGAGAGGAGGCGTTTCATGTTTGCAGCCTTCTTCATCGGTTTTGAGCTGACGCACCGCCCACAGCGGCGGGCGGCACGGGTGGAATGCTAAAGCAAGTCGCATGCCGCAATGGGGAAACTCGGCGGAACATGCCATGCGTCCTTCGTCTGAGGGCTGCGGCAGTAACCGCGGCGCGCTGCGGTCCCAGACGTAAGGTCATCAGAACGCCGTATTATGATCGGGTCAAGCGCTTGACGCGACAGGCCCTCCTCCACTCAATGGCGCCCCCACCACCTGCGAAGCAGACAAGGCGCATGTCAGGACATTCGAAAGCCCCCGCCCGTCCGGCTTTGGCCGTCGAGACCGAACTCGTCGTCGCGGGTCGCGATCCACAACGTTTCGACGGTTTCGTGAATACGCCGATCGTGCGCGGCTCGACGGTCCTGTCCCCCAGCGTGGCCGATTTGGAGGGCCACACCGGCCGCTACAGCTATGGCCGTCGCGGCAATCCGACGGTCGAAGGCCTGGAGCAGGCGCTGACGGTGCTGGAAGGCGGCGCCGGCGTTGTCATCACGCCGTCCGGCCTCTCGGCCGTCAGCATCGCGCTGCTGTCGGTGCTGAAGGCCGGTGACCACCTGCTGATGGTCGACACCGCCTATCAGCCGACCCGCCGCGTCTGCAACGAGCACCTGAAGCGGTTCGGCATCGAGACCACCTATTACGATCCGCTGGTGGGAGCCGGTATCGCCGAACTCATCCGTCCCAACACCCGCGCCATCTTCCTGGAATCCCCGGGCTCGCAGTCCTTCGAGATGCAGGACATTCCCGCCATAGTGGCTGCCGCCCGTTCGCGCGGCATCGTCACGCTGATGGACAATACCTGGGCGACGCCGCTCTATTTCCGGCCGCACGATTTCGGCATCGACGTCTCGATCCAGGCGGGCACCAAGTACATAAGCGGCCATTCGGACATCAATATCGGCACGATCTCGGCCACCGCGCCGATCTTCCAGCACGTGAAGCTCACCCATGGCGATCTCGGCATCACCGTCGCGCCGGAAGACGCCTTCCTGGCCGCGCGCGGCCTGCGCACGCTGGCGGTGCGGCTTGCTCGGCACCAGCAGTCGGCCCTGACCGTGGCGCAGTGGCTGGCGGGCCGGCCGGAAGTCCTGCGGGTGCTGCATCCGGCCCTGCCGGACGATCCGGGCCATGCCCTCTGGAAGCGCGACTTCAAGGGCTCCTCGGGCCTGTTCAGCATCATCCTCAAGCCGGCGCCGAAGGCCGCCGTTGCGGCATTCCTCGACAATCTCGCACTGTTCGGCCTCGGCTATAGCTGGGGCGGGTTCGAGAGCCTCGCCATCCCCTTCGACTGTTCGTCCTACCGCTCGGCGACGGCGTGGGCACCGGGCGGCCCCGGCGTGCGGCTGCACATAGGGCTGGAAGATACCGGCGATCTCATCGCCGACCTCGAACAGGGCCTCGGGCACCTGCGCGCGGCGAGCTGAGTTCAGCCGCCGGGCTTGCGGTAGACCGAGATGCGCAGGCGCCGCCCGTCGGTATATTCGAAGCCGTCCACATCGACGCCGCGCTCGATGCGCATGCCCAGCGACTCGGCGCGGCGCACGAACCTCGCCTCCTGCCGGCGCTCGACGAAGGCCAGCCGGCAGCCACCCTCGTTGAGGAAGTCGGCCGCCGCCGCGCCATCCAGCAGCCGCAGCCGTCCCGGCAGCAGGAAGGCGAGGCTAGGCTCGTTGTAGCCGGCGGAGCCGACGGTCACCGGCCCGGCCTCGGGCGCGCATTTCACCGCGCTGGCGACGGCGGCGAGACGCGGCGATATCCACACCGAGCGCATATGCGGCACGACGAGCTGCATGACACCGAAGCCCGAGACCAGCATGCCGGCCATCGCCAGCAGCGCGGACCTCTCCACGCCGAGCTCGCGCATCGCGCCGGCGGCGGCCACCAGCGCGAAGAACCCCACCAGCAGCAGCGGCCAGGCGAGCAGGCTCGTCGTCCGGTCGAACAGCGCCAAACCCAGCAGGGCCAGCACGGCGATCAGCGCCCCGATCACCGGCCACAGCCAGAGCAGACGGACCAGCCGCGTATTCGAAAGCGCCAGCGCGCCGCGCTCAACCGCCAGTGCCACGAGGATGGCGATGGCCGGGAACAGCGGCACGGCATAGCCCGGTATCTTGGCCGGAAGGAACTCGATGACGAGCCAGGCCGGCAGGATCCAGGCAAGAAGGTAGCGGACCGCGCGCAGCCGCCGTGCCTTCCAGATGATCGGGACGGCGAGCGCCGCCAGCGGCGCCGCCGGCCAGAACAGGCCCCAGAACATCAGCAGATAGGCACCCGGAGGCGCCCCGAGCCCCGGGAAGGCGGGCGTGACCTTGCCGATGATGTTCAGCGGCACCGGCCAGTCCGCCCCGGAGGCGTAATGCCGGATGAGCAGCCACACCAGACCGACCGCCAGGCAGACACCGATGCCCTGCAGCGGCGCCAGCGCCCGCAGAAAGCGCGGCGAGCGGTCCAGCACGATGAGTGTCGCCAGCGCCAGCGCGGGATAGATCGGAGCGACCAGCCCCTTGATGAAGAACGCCGCGGCGAGGGCTCCCCAGAAGATGACGGCAAGCCGGCGCTCGTCGGCCCGGCCGATCGCCCCGCCGGCCTCTGCGCCCGCGCCCTCGCGCATATACTGGCGTCCGAGCGCGCCGATCATCGCGGCGGTCGCCGCCAGTAGCGCCGCATCGGGAACCGCCACTCTCGCCGCCACCCCGACCGCCGCCGAGGTGGCCAGCAGCAGGCCGGCGAACAGCGCCGCCCGGCGGCCGACAAACGCCAGAGCTGCCCAAAACGTCAGCAGAACCGCCGCAATGCCGAAGCTGAGCGAGGGCAGACGGTACAGCCCGATGACACGCGTCGCGTGCCGCACGCCGACGGCATCGGCCGTGGCGACCACCGCGGCCTGCAGCCAATGCTGCCCCAGCGGCCGCGTGCGCTGCCACTCCGTGCCGATCCGCACATCGGCCAGGTTCCCGGTCTCCGCCATCTGCCGGGAAATGAGCGCGAAGCGGGCCTCGTCCCGGTCGAGGGCGGGGATGGCGAAAGTACCGGGAAGGAAGGCAAGCAGGCTGACGATCGCCAGCAGGGCGAGCGCGCGCCCATTCGACTGGGTGCAACTGTCAAAGATGTCGCCGATCCGGTTGGCGACACGCCAGCTGCCCTTCGCGGGGGACGCCGTCGTGGTCCTACGTCCCCATTCTGCCCTGGTATTCATGACGCCCGTCCGATTCGACACGAGGCGACCATATCAGAGCAGCCCCCGCAAAGGTCCGGCCGAGATGCACGGCCGCCATGCTCAGCCGGCCACATCCAGCGGCTCAGAAGAGCGGTACGCCGCATCGTCCACGCTCCAGCCGCGCAGCAGGATGGGCACACGTGAGGCCGGCAGGGCCTTGGAATAGAGATAGCCCTGTGCGAAGTCGCAGCCATTGGAGCGCAGATAGGCCGCCTGCGAGCGGGTCTCCACGCCCTCGGCCACGGTCTTGATGCCGAGGCTCTGCCCCAGATTGATGACCGCCCGCACGATGGCGGCGTCGTCGACGTCGTGTTCGATGTCGTGCACGAACGAGCGGTCGATCTTGATGCGGTCGACCGGAAACTGCTTCAGATGCGTCAGCGACGCATAGCCGGTGCCGAAATCGTCGAGAGCGATGCCCACGCCCGCCTGGCTGAGCGACTGCAGGCTGTGGCGCACCGTCTCGGTGCCGCGACCGAGGAAAACCGTTTCGGTCACCTCGATCATCATCCGCTCCGGCGGCAGCCGCACCGCATCGAGAGCCGCCAATATGCGCTCCGGCAGTTCGCCGCGTGCGAATTCGGCCGAGCTGACATTGATCGCGACATGACAGAAGTCACAGCCCATCGCCGTCCAGGCCGCCATGTCGCGAGTCGTAAGCTCCAGCAATCGCTCGCCGAGCTCGACCGATAGATGCGGATCGTCGAAGACCTGGCCGAACTCGGACGGTCCCAGCAGCCCCTTGCGCGGGTGGCGCCAGCGCATGAGCGCCTCGAACCCCACGATCGCGCCCGACGTCAGCGATATCTTCGGCTGGTAGTACGGCATGAACTCGCCGTTCTTCAGTCCCAGCCGGACGCGCGCCTTGAGCTGGATGCGGTTCTCCGTCGCCTGCTGCATGCGCGGGTCGTACTCGACCGCGATGCCCCGGCCGGCGGACTTGGCGCGGTAGAGCGCGATATCCGCGTTCTTCAGCAGCGTGGACGGATCGGTTCCATGATCGGGCGCCACCGTCACGCCGACGCTCCCGCGGCAGGAGAGCGAGGACCGCCGGTAGACAAAGGGCAGGCTCAGCGCGGAGAGGATGCGCTGGGCGGCCACCATGCCGTCCGTCGGGCTCTCCAGGGCAGACAGCAGCACGATGAACTCATCCCCGCCGAGACGGGCGACCGTGTCGAGGTCGCTCACGCAGGCGCTGAGGCGCCGGGCCGCCTCGACCAGCAGCGCATCGCCGGCATCGTGGCCGAGCGTATCGTTCACATCCTTGAACTGGTCGAGATCGACCAGCAGAACGCCGACATGATTGCCGCTGCGGCGAGCCCGCCGCAGCGCCACCTCCAGCTTGTCCCGCATCAGACCACGGTTGGGCAGGTCGGTGAGCGCATCATGGTTGGCCATGTGCCACATGCGCTGCTCGGCTTCCTTCTGCTCCGTGATGTCCTGAAGGATGCCGAAAGCCCGCACGACCTTCTCGCCATCCATCTCGAGTTCGCAGGTCTTGCGCACCAGGCGGTGCTGGCCCTGCGCGTTGACGAATGGCAGTTCGACCTCGAAGGGCTCGCCGCTGCGCAGGGCCGCGTAGAATTTCCGCTGGAACTGATGCCGTGCCTCGGTCGGAAAATGCGACTGCGACTGTTCGACGGTGGCCGCCCGGCCGGGCGGAAATCCATAGATCCGATAGATGCCGTCCGACCAGTTCAGCCGCTGCGTTGCAATGTCGAACTCCCACCCGCCGACCCTGGCGAGGCGCTCGGTCTGGGCCAGCAGGGTCTGCCGGCGCCAGAGTTCGCGGCTCTGCATCTCCAGCAGGCTCTGGCTGGTGCGGCGATGATCGATCTCGCGCTTCGCCCGCCGCGTCGCCTGATGCAGCCGGAACTGGTCGACGATGATGTGGACGAAGTGGTCGATGGTCTCCATGTCGCCGGGCCTCGGCTCGCGCGGCTCGGGTCCGAAGATGCAGAGGGACCCGATGTTCAGCCCCTCCTGCAGCGCGATCGGTGCGCCGATGTAGAAGCGGATATGGGGGTCGCCGGTAACATAGATGTTCTCCGCGAACCGCGGATCGCGTGTCGCGTCGGGCACTACCAACGGCTGTGGCGCCATGATCGTCCAGGCACTGAACGAATGCTCGCGCGACGTGCCCTCGACTCCCTCCCAGCCGGACACCGCCTTGAACCACTGGCGATCACGATCGACCAGACCAACGCAGGCGAACGGCACATCAAGCACCCGGCGAGCGAGTTCGCAGATTCCATGGAGCGCGGCCGAGGCTCCGGTATTCAGAATCTCCAGCGAATGAAGCTCGGCAAGCCTCTCGGCCTCGTTTTCCGGAACCGGAAATGCCATCTCCCACCTTGATGTTGAACGGCGAAGGTCGGCCGATCGACGTGAACCCTGTGTGGAGAAAAAGCGTGTTCACGGGATCGGCACGGCAGATAACGAGGCGCCGCCTTTTACCTTTCCGGAGGTATTTCAGCATCAATGGCGAAGAACGACAATAGCTTGGAACGACAATAGCTTGGCGTCACTCGGCCGCGCCGGCCACCGCCGCCGGGGCGAGACCGCCGGCCTCCTCGATGAAACGAGCCACCGCCTCGACGCCGCGGCCGGCGCGGACATTGGCGAAGACGAAGGGACGGCGCCCGCGCATGCGGCGGGAATCGTGGTCCATCACCTCGAGCGAGGCGCCGACATAAGGCGCGAGGTCGATCTTGTTGATCACCAGGAGATCCGAGCGGGTGATGCCGGGGCCGCCCTTGCGCGGGATCTTCTCCCCCGCCGACACGTCGATGACGTAGATGGTGAGGTCGGCGAGCTCTGGCGAGAAAGTCGCGGCGAGGTTGTCGCCGCCGGATTCGATCAGGATCAGGTCCAGCCGGGGGAAGCGCGCACGCATCTCGGCGATGGCGGCGAGGTTGGCGGAGGCGTCCTCGCGGATGGCGGTGTGCGGGCAGCCGCCGGTCTCCACGCCCATGATGCGTTCCGCCGGCAGCGCCCCGGCGCGGGTGAGGATCTCCGCATCCTCCTTGGTGTAGATGTCGTTGGTGATGGCACACAGGTCGTAGCGCTCGCGGAAGACGCGGCACAGCGCCTCCATCAGCGCCGTCTTGCCCGAACCGACCGGGCCTCCGATGCCGACCCTGAGCGGCCCGCTGGTCTCGACTGCCATGGAACTCTCCTGTGTTCAGCTGCGGAATAGCCGTGTGTACTGAGTCTCGTGACGCATGGACGCGATGTCGGAACGCAGCGCCGCCCCGCCGATGCGCTCCAGCGGCATTTCCAGCGCCAGCGGCGCCACCTCGCGCACCGTCATCGTCGCCGCCGCCAGCGCCCTGTTGCCATCGGTCTGGCCGAGCGGCACCAGCCGCACCGCCGCCGAGATGAGATTGGCGGCGACGGCGTTGAGAAAGGCGCCGAGCGTCGCTTCCAGTGGCAGGCCGTGCGCGGCCGCCGTCATGCCGACCGCTACGGGGTAGGCGACGCGCCCCTCCCAGATCTGCGACAGGCGCTCGAAGATCGGGGCGGGCCACGCGGTCTTCGTCGCGGCAATGAAGGCGTCGCCCTGGTTCAGCGTCTCCATCTGCCGCTCGCGCGAGGGCGCAAAGGCGGCGGCCAGCTCCAGCACATCGACCAGCCGGGGCTCGTCTCTGGCCTCCACGGCACGGAACGCATGGGCCAACAGCACCGCATCGGCGAACGGGCCGCCATGCCGCAGCAGGTCGTCGACCCAGCCGGTGAGCGAGGCAAGATCGCGCACCTCCAGCGCTTCCACCGCCCATTCGAGACCATGCGAATAGGCGAAGGCGCCAACCGGATAGGCCGGCGACAACCAGACGAACAGCGGCAGCAGATCCGGCGCAGCGCCTTCCGGCACCGAGGAAGCTGCTCTCATTGCAGGGACTTAGTGTTCGTGGCGGTGGCCGTGATGACCGTGAGCATGGTCATGGTGATCGTGATCATGGCCGCAGCCGCACTCCGCCCCGTGCTTGTGCTCATGCGCCGGGGCGGGCTGAACGTTCAGCACGTCGCGCTCGCGGTGGCCATGCTCGTGATCATGATGCTCGTGGTGAGCGTGCTTGTGCTCGCCGTGATCATGGCCGCACCCGCATGCCTCGCCATGCTCATGATGACCATGCTCGTGGTCGTGGTGCTCGTGGTCGTGGTGTTCGTGGCCGTGCGCCTCGGCCGCCTCATAGGCGCCGCCCTCCGGCTCGAACGCCGCCTCGACGACCTCGACGCTGGCGCCGAGCCCGCGCGCCATCTCTTCCAGAACCGGATCGCGGGCGATGCGGATGCGGTCGGCCAGCAGTTCGGCCGGTACATGGCGGTTGCCGAGATGCCAGGCGAGGCGCGCCAGATGATGAGCGTCGTGCGCCACGATCTCGGCCACCGGCTCCTCCGCCGCGACCACCGCGACGGTGCGCCCGTCGTCGAGCGAAATCCCGTCATCCTGCTTCAGCCGCGTGGCCTCCGGCAGGTCGAGCAGAAACACCACGTCGGCCTCGCCGCGCATGGCGATGCGGCGCCGGTGCCGGCCGTCATGCGGCAGCACCACGCGGTCGGCCGCCGTGGCGACGTCCCAGGTTCCGGCAGGCAGAAGCGTACGGGCACGGATCATGATCGGCTCTCCTCGGGGGACTGTCTGCCGCAAAGGTGGGGAGCCTCTGCGGCGATACCATGCCCCGGTCATGCATTTCCGCCGGCGGCCGTCGCGATGACGGCAGTTGCGGGTCCAACGATCCTTAGAACAGGAAGTAGCGCTGCGCCATCGGCAGTTCGGTGGCCGGCGCGCAGGTCAGCAATTCGCCATCCGCACGCACCTCATAGGTCTCGGGATCGATCTCCAGATGCGGCGTCGCGTCGTTGTGGATCATCGAGGCCTTGCCGATGCCGCCGCGCACATTCTCCACCGCCACCAGCCGCTTTTCCAGCCCAAGGCGCGCGCCGACGCCGAGTTCGACCGCCGCCTTGGAGACGAAGGTGAGGCTGGTCGCGGTGCGCGCCTTGCCATAGGCACCCCACATCGGCCGGTAATGCACCGGCTGCGGGGTGGGGATCGAGGCGTTGGGGTCGCCCATCTGCGCCGCCACGATGGCGCCGCCCTTGATCACCATGTCCGGCTTGGTGCCGAAAAAGGCCGGCGTCCAGATGACGAGGTCCGCCAGCTTGCCCTTCTCGACCGAGCCGATATGGCGCGACACGCCATGGGCGATGGCGGGGTTGATGGTGTATTTGGCGATGTAGCGCTTGGCGCGAGCATTGTCGTTGCGCTCGGAATCGCCCGGCAGCAGGCCCCGCTGCTGCTTCATCTTGTGCGCGGTCTGCCAGGTGCGGGTGATCACTTCCCCCAGCCGGCCCATGGCCTGGCTGTCGGACGACATCATCGAGATGGCGCCGAGGTCGTGCAGGATGTCTTCCGCCGCGATGGTCTCCTTGCGGATGCGGCTCTCGGCGAAGGCGAGGTCCTCGGAGATCAGCGGGTCGAGATGGTGGCACACCATGAGCATATCGAGATGCTCGTCGAGCGTGTTCACCGTGAACGGGCGCGTCGGATTGGTGGAAGACGGCAGCACGTTGGGCAGGCCGGCGACCTTCATGATATCCGGCGCATGGCCGCCGCCCGCCCCTTCCGTGTGGAAGGCGTGGATGGTGCGGCCCTTGAAGGCGGCGATGGTGTCCTCGACGAAGCCGCTCTCGTTCAGCGTGTCGGAGTGGATCATCACCTGGATGTCGTAGTCGTCGGCAACCGACAGGCAGTTGTCGATGGCGGCCGGCGTGGTGCCCCAGTCCTCGTGCAGCTTCAGCGAACAGGCGCCCGCCTCGATCTGCTCGACCAGCGGACCGGGCAGCGAGGCGTTACCCTTGCCGGACAGCGCCAGATTGACCGGGAATGAGTCGAAGGCGCGCAGCATCATCTCGATGTGCCAGGCGCCGGGCGTGCAGGTGGTGGCGTTGGTGCCCGCCGCCGGTCCGGTGCCGCCGCCGAGCATGGTGGTCACGCCGCTCATCAGTGCATGTTCGATCTGCTGCGGGCAGATGAAGTGGATGTGGCTGTCGAAGCCGCCGGCGGTGACGATCTTGCCCTCGCCGGCGATGACCTCCGTTCCCGGCCCGACGATGATGTCCACGCCCGGCTGGATGTCCGGATTGCCGGCCTTGCCGATGGCGTGGATGCGCCCGTCGCGCAGGCCGATATCGGCCTTCACGATGCCCCAGTGGTCGAGGATCAGCGCGTTGGTGATGACGGTGTCGACCGCGCCGTCGCCGCGCGTGACCTGCGACTGACCCATGCCGTCGCGAATGGTCTTGCCGCCACCGAATTTCACCTCCTCGCCATAGACGGTGAGGTCTTTCTCGACCTCGATGATCAGCGAGGTGTCGGCGAGCCGGACGCGGTCGCCCGTGGTCGGGCCGAACATCTCGGCATAGCTGGCGCGGGAAATCTTGATCGACATCGGACAATCCGTTCAGGGCAATGGATGGGCGCAGGGCACGGGAAAGGCGGAACGAGGCGCGCGCCTCACAGCCTGCCCATCACCTCCTGGCGGAAACCGTAGACCTCGCGCTTGCCGGCGAGTGCGACGAGCGTCACCTCGCGACTCTGGCCGGGCTCGAAGCGCACGGCCGTGCCCGAGGGGATGGCGAGCCGCATGCCGCGCGCCTTTGCGCGGTCGAACGCCAGCGCCGGATTGGTCTCGAAGAAATGGTAGTGGCTGCCGACCTGGATCGGCCGGTCGCCGGTATTGGCGACGGTGAGCACGACGAATTCGCGGCCGGCGAGCAGGTCGATCTCGCCCTCCTCCACCAGCATTTCGCCCGGCGCGCCGCCGGCATGCGACTGCGGGATCGGCTCGTGCACGGTGACGAGCTTGGTGCCATCGGGAAAGGTCGCCTCGACCTGGATGTCGTGGATCATCTCGGCGACGCCCGGCATCACCTGGTCGCGCGTCAGCACCTGCGCGCCGAGCGTCATCAGTTCCGCCACCGACCGGCCGTCGCGCGCGCCCTCGACCACCACATCCGTGATCAGCGCGATCGCTTCGGGGTGGTTGAGCTTCACGCCGCGCTCCAGGCGGCGGCGCGCCACCTGCGCGGCCATGGCGACGAGGAGCTTGTCCTTCTCGCGCGGGCTGAGGTTCATCGGGCTGTCTCCGGATACGGGAAGGCGAAGGCTGACAATAGGGCGAGAGCTACTTGCATCAGGAATGCCAGATGCGGGGCACCTCGGCCACCCCGAGCGCGGCGATGGCACGGCGGATGGCGACCTCCAGCGGCGCGCCGTCGCGTGCGAGCAGCCGGACCGAGAGCATGCCGTCCCAGGCGCTGACGCCGGCGTCGAGATGATCGGCGAGTGCGTCCGGCAGGCCGAGCGCCGCGCGCACCGCCTCCAGCCGGCTCTCGGCGTCGGGCGCGACCAGCAGCAGCGTGGCGAAGGCCGCCCACCCGCCCGCGCTCGCGCGGCGGTCCAGAAGGCCGGAAATGTCGCCGTCGAGCTGCAATCCGTCGGCATAGACGAGACGCCCGCCACGCCGGATACGCCAGCTGTCGTGCAGCTGACCGTAGGAGAAACGCTCGCCGCGCGCCGTCCGCCCGAGGATGACCGGCTCGACCAGCAGCAGCCGCGCATCGGGCGCGACGTCGGCGGTGATGGAGCGCTCCACCCGCGCGCCATCGAACACGATGGTCGCCTGCGGCATCCAGCCAAGGCTCGCATTGGCCTCTGAGACGAGATCGACCGCGATGCGCGTGAGCGCGCCGTCGGAGCGATACACCTTCTCCGCCGCCTGGGTGGTGACCACGAGTTGGGCAGAGGATGCCGCGCGGATGATCGTCTGCGAGCTGTCGCCGCCCGTCAGGCCGCCGCCGGTATTGATGAGCACGGCTTCGAGCGCCGCCCCACGGCGCCCCGAACGCGGAAAGCGCACACGCGCGAAGCCCGCTTCCTCGACCTGTCCGCGTAACGTACGCCCGTCCTGCCCCAGTGCCTCCACCGTCAACCGCCCGTGCCCGCGCCGCTCGACCGGGATCGAAGCGGCGGCGGGTTCAAACGGCAATTCGGTTGCGAACATCGGGATCCTCGAGGGCGGCACCATCGCCCGACATCACCACCGCGCCACGCTCCATCACGATGAAGTGGTCGGCGAGTTCCTTGGCGAAGTCGAAATACTGCTCGACCAGCACGATGGCCATATCGCCCTTGCTGCGCAAGTAGCGGATGGCATTGCCGATATCCTTGATGATCGAGGGCTGGATGCCCTCGGTCGGCTCGTCCAGCACCAGCACCTTGGGCCGCATGGTCAGCGCCCGGCCGATGGCGAGCTGCTGCTGCTGGCCGCCGGAGAGATCGCCGCCGCGCCGGCGCATCATGCTGTCGAGCACCGGAAACAGCGAGAACACATCGTCCGGGATAAAGCGGTCGGCGCGCTTGAGCGGGGCGAAGCCGGTCTCCAGATTTTCCGCCACGGTGAGCAGCGGGAAGATCTCGCGCCCCTGCGGCACGAAGGCGATGCCGCGCCGCGCCCGCTCAGAGGGCGCCATGGTGGTGATGTCCTCGCCATTGAAGCGGATCGCGCCCTTGGCGACCGGCGCCTGGCCGACGATGGCGCGCATCAGGCTGGTCTTGCCCACGCCGTTGCGCCCGAGCACACAGGTGACCTTGCCGGGCTCGGCCTTCAGCGAGACCCCGCGCAGGGCCTGCGCCGCGCCGTAGAAGAGGTTGATGTCCTGAACGTCCAGCATGCCGTCAGCGCCCCAGATAGACTTCGATGACGCGCTCATTGGCGCTGACCTGGTCGAGCGTGCCCTCCGCCAGCACGGAGCCTTCATGCAGGCACATGACACGCACGCCGAGGTCGCGCACGAAGGTCATGTCGTGCTCGACCACGACGACCGAATGGCCGTTGGCGTTGATCGCGCGCAGCAATTCGGCGGTCTGCGCGGTCTCCGCGTCGGTCATGCCCGCCACCGGCTCGTCGACCAGCAAAAGCTTGGGGTCCTGCGCCAGCAGCATGCCGATCTCCAGCCACTGCTTCTGGCCGTGCGAGAGCGCACCTCCCAAGCGGTTGCGGTGCTCGGTCAGCTTGATGGTCTCGAAGATCTCGTCGATGCGCTCGCGCGCGGCGGCGGTTTCACGGCGGAAGATGTTCGGCAACGCGGAGCGCTGGCCTTTCAGCGCGAGGCGCAGATTGTCGAGCACCGTGTGGCTCTCGAACACCGTCGGCTTCTGGAACTTGCGGCCGATGCCGAGGGTGCAGATCTGCGTTTCGTCGAGCTTGGTCAGGTCGGTCGTGCCGCCGGCGAAGAAGACGTCGCCCTTGTCGGGGCGGGTCTTGCCGGTGATGACGTCCATCATGGTGGTCTTGCCGGCCCCGTTCGGGCCGATGATGGCGCGCATCTCGCCGGGATCGACGGTGAAGGACAGCGCGTTGAGCGCGCGGAAGCCGTCGAAGGTGACGGTGACGCCGTCGAGATAGAGCAGCGCCTCGGTCAGGTCCTTCTTGGCGATGGCATCGACCGGGGCGGTGTCGGGTTCAAGCGTGTGAGTGTCGCTCATCTCCAGCTCCCTCACTCGGCCGGCTTGGGTTCGGCGAGCGGCGCGTCCGCTGCGCCGATAGTGTCTTCCGGCGGCGGGCGACGCTTCTCCCGCCATTCATAGAAGGTGCCGATCACGCCCTTCGGCAGGAACAGCGTGACGGCGACGAACAGGCCGCCGAGCATGAACAGCCAGTAGGGCGCCAGCATGCCGGAGGTGAAGTAGGTCTTGGCGTAGTTCACCAGCACCGCCCCGAGCGCCGCCCCGACCAGCGTGCCGCGCCCGCCCACCGCCACCCAGACGATGATCTCGATCGAATTGGCCGGCGAGAATTCGGACGGATTGATGATGCCGACCTGGGGCACGTAGAGCGCGCCGGCGACACCCGCCAGCATGGCGGAAGCGACGAAGGCGACGAGCTTGTAGTTCTCCGCGCGATAGCCGGTGAAGCGCACGCGCGTCTCGGCGTCGCGGATGGCGACCAGCACCTTGCCGAAATGCGAGCGCACGAGGAACCGGCACAGCAGGTAGCCGAGCGCCAGGGCCAGCGCCGACAGGAAGAACAGCACGGCACGCGTGCCGTCGGACTGGATGTTGAAACCGAGAATGTCCTTGAAGTCGGTCAGGCCGTTATTGCCGCCGAAACCCATATCGTTGCGGAAGAACGCCAGCAGCAGGGCGAAGGTCATCGCCTGGGTGATGATCGACAGGTAGACGCCGGTGACGCGCGAGCGGAAGGCGAACCAGCCGAACACCAGGGCGAGGATGCCCGGCGCCAGCAGCACCATCAGGGCGGCGAAGGGGAACCAGTCGAAGCCGTACCAGAACCAGGGCAGTTCCTTCCAGTTCAGGAACACCATGAAGTCCGGCAGTACCGGGTCGCCATAAACGCCGCGCGTGCCGATCTGGCGCATCAGGTACATGCCCATCGCATAGCCGCCGAGTGCGAAGAACGCGCCCTGGCCGAGCGAGAGAATGCCGACATAGCCCCAGATCAGGTCGACCGAGAGCGCCAGCAACGCGTAGCAGAGATACTTGCCGAGCAGCGAGACGACATAAGTCGGGATGTAGAAGGCGGAACCGGGCGAGACGAGCAGGTTCAGCGCGGGGACCAGCACGGCGACAGCGGCGAGAATGCCGAGGAAGACGAGGCCGCTGGTCGTCAGCAGAGCCGGCGGGCGGGTGTCTGTCATGCTCATGCTTCGATCGACCTCCCCTTGAGGGCGAAGAGGCCACGCGGCCGTTTCTGGATGAACAGGATGACGATGACCAGCAGCGCGATCTTGCCGAGCACCGCGCCGGCATAGGGCTCCAGCAGCTTGTTGGCGACGCCGAGCGACATGGCGCCGACCAGCGTGCCCCACAGATTGCCGACGCCGCCGAACACCACCACCAGGAACGAGTCGATGATGTAGCTCTGGCCGAGATTGGGCGATACATTGTCGATCTGGCTGAGCGCCACGCCGGCGATGCCGGCGATGCCCGAGCCGAGGCCGAAGGTCATGGCATCCACCCAGTTGGTGCGGATGCCCATGGAGGCCGCCATGCGCCGGTTCTGCGTCACCGCGCGCATCTCCAGCCCGATGCGGGTCAGCCGCAGCGTCGCCAGCAGCGCGATGAAGACGAGGATGGCGAAGACGATGATCCACAGGCGGCCGGAGGTGATGGCCAGCTGGCCGATGTCGAACGAGCCGGACATCCAGCTCGGCGCGCCGACCTCGCGGTTGGTGGGGCCGAAGATGGTGCGGATCGCCTGCTGGAGGATGAGCGAGATGCCCCAGGTGGCCAGCAGCGTTTCCAGCGCACGGCCGTAGAGGAAACGAATGACGGTGCGCTCGATGATGACGCCGATCAGCCCGGTGAACAGGAAGGCCAGCGGGATGGCGATGAGCAGCGACAGGTCGAACAGAGCGGGATTGTAGGCGCGGATCAGCTCCTGCACCACGAAGGTGGTGTAGGCGCCGAGCATCACCATCTCGCCATGCGCCATGTTGATGACGCCCATCACGCCGAAGGTGATGGCGAGGCCGATGGCGGCGAGCAGCAGCACCGAGCCGAGCGAGAGGCCGTACCAGACATTCTGCGCCACGGCCCACATGGCGAGATTGCGCTCGATCCCGGAAATGGCAGCGGCGGCGGCGTCCTTCACCGCCGGGGAGGCGTCGGCGGGCACGCTGCGCAGGATCGCCAGCGCGTCCTGATTACCCTCGGCGCCGACGACGCCGATGGCGGCGATGCGCTCGGCATCCGAGACGCCGGGCTGGCCCATGACGATGGAGGCGCGCGCCAGCGTCAGCGCGGTCTTCACCTTCGCGTCGGTTTCCTTGCCAAGCGCCAGATCGAGCGCCGGCAGCGCCGCCACGTCGCGGGAACGGGCGACGGCGGTGGCGGCCTCCAGCCGCCGGGCGGGATCGGGACTGACGAGGGACAGCGTGCCGTTGGCCGCCTCGATGGCGCGCCGCACGCGGTTGTTCACCCGCACCGGCTTCACCGACGGAGCGTCAGCGACCGGCTGCATTGTCAGCGGATCGAGCAGCGCTCCACCCTCGCCTTCGATGAAGACGCGTGGCGGCGCACCGCCGAAGACAAGCTTGCCGTCCGCCAGAGCCGAGACGATGCCGGCGGCGGCAGGGCTGCCGCTCACCGCCAGCGCCGCGAGCGCGGCTTCGGTGTCGTCATATTTGTTGGTGGCGAGCTGTGCCAGCGGGGCGCCGATATCCTGCGCCTGCACGCGGCCGGAGACGAGCGCGACGGCGCCGAGCACCGTCAGAAGAAGCGCGCAGCCGAGGCTGCGAAGGCGGGCTGAAAAACTCATGTCATCCGTCGGTGTGGCGGTGCGGATGGCCGGAAGATCCCCGGCGGCGAAGGGAAGGCGGAACCCGCCTTCCCTCGTATCGAGGCGGACGCCGGCTGCCAGCGGGCGGCCGGCTCAGCTGCGCGGCATCAGTTGCCGGCGCCGCCGCACTTGCCGGTCTTGACGTTGAAGTTGCCGCAGTTCATCGGCGAGCGCCAATCGGCGATCAGGTCCTTCGACCCTTCGAGATAGGGCGACCATTCCTCGGCGACGATCAGGCCCGGAGTCTGCTCGACGATGTCGAACTGACCGTCATCCTTGATCTCGCCGATGAGCACCGGCTTGGTGATGTGGTGGTTCGGCATCATGGTGGAGAAGCCGCCCGACAGGTTCGGCACCGAGACGCCGATCAGCGCCGGGATGACCGCATCCGGAGCGGTGGTGCCGGCCTTTTCGACCGCCTTCACCCACATGTTGAAGCCGATGACGGTGGCCTCCATCGGATCGTTGGTCACGCGCTTGTCGTTCTTGATGTAGCCGCGCCACTTCTTGATGAACTCGGCGTTCTCCGGCGTGTCGACCGACTGGAAGTAGTTCCAGGCGGCGAGGTGGCCGAGGAGCGGCTTGGTGTCGATGCCGGCGAGTTCTTCTTCACCGACCGAGAAGGCCACGACCGGGATATCGGTCGCCTTGATGCCCTGGTTGCCGAGCTCCTTGTAGAAGGGGACGTTAGCGTCACCGTTGATGGTCGACACGACGGCGGTCTTCTTGCCGGCAGAGCCGAACTTCTTGATATCGGCGACGATGGTCTGCCAGTCGGAATGACCGAACGGCGTGTAATTGATCATGATGTCCTCGGCGGGAACGCCCTTGGACTTCAGATAGGCTTCCAGGATCTTGTTGGTGGTGCGCGGGTAGACATAGTCGGTGCCGGCGAGCACCCAGCGCTTCACGCCCTCATTCTCCATGAGGTAGTCGACCGCCGGGATCGCCTGCTGGTTCGGGGCGGCGCCGGTGTAGAACACGTTGCGCTCGCTTTCCTCACCCTCGTACTGGACCGGGTAGAAAAGGATGCTGTTCAGCTCCTTGAAGACCGGCAGCACCGACTTGCGGGACACCGAGGTCCAGCAGCCGAACACGACCGCGACCTTCTCCTTCGAGATCAGCTCGCGCGCCTTCTCGGCGAACAGCGGCCAGTTGGACGCCGGATCGACGACCACCGCCTCGAGCTTCTTGCCGAGAACGCCACCCTTGGCGTTCTGCTCCTGCACCATGAACAGAACGGTGTCCTTCAGCGTCGTCTCGCTGATCGCCATCGTGCCCGACAGAGAGTGGAGCACGCCGACCTTGATGGTTTCCTGGGCGTGAGCAGGCACGACAGCGCCGGCCAGCGCGAGCGCCGCCGCCCCGACGGCGGCACGACCGGCCACACGCCGCGCCTGAGTGAACAGGTTGAGCATCGTTGTTCCCTTCTGGAGTACACACGCAGGACCCCCGTCCGCGTGCCGCAGGAACAGGTTGCAATGCGCGTGCCAGAAGATGGGAACGCCGCCGCTGGCGGACATCTTCGGAAAGAAACGAGTTTCGAACTATCGACTGCCTACAATATAGGCACGATTGTCATATTGTGCGCGATCCGCGTACGACCAAAGCAGTATTTGTATACAAAGGGCGACCTATCCGGCCAATGCACGCGAGCGAACCGCTTCCAGCCGCTCGATGGCACGGTCGAGCGTTGCGTCGGTCTTGGCGAAGCAGAAGCGGATGACGCTCTCCACCGCGTCCTGCGCATAGAACGCCGAAACCGGGATCGCCGCGACGCCGAACTCGGCGACCAGCGAACGGCAGAACTCTTCGTCGCGCACATTGGCGCCGAGCGGCGCGAGATCGACATTGAGGAAATAAGTGCCCGACGACGGCAGCACGGAAAAGCCGATGCCGGCGAGGCCCGCCGCCAGCCGATCACGCGAGCGCTGCAAGCCGGCGCGCGTTCCCATGAACCAGTCAGGATCCTTGCCGAGCCCATAGGCGACGGCGTGCTGCAGCGAGGGCGGCGTGGTGAAAGTCAGGAACTGGTGCGCCTTGGACAATGCGCGCATCAGGTTCGGCGCCGCGCAGACGAAGCCGACCTTCCAGCCGGTCATGCCGAAGATTTTGCCGGCGGAACCGATCTTCACCGCCCGCTCGCGCATGCCCGGCAGCGACAGCACCGACTGGTGGGTCAGCCCGTCAAAGATCACATGCTCCCACACCTCGTCGCTGATCAGCACGGCATCGCTGCGGACACAATGGCGGGCGAGAAGTTCCAGTTCGTCCCGGCCGAAGACCCGCCCAGTCGGGTTGTGCGGATTGTTGAACAGCACGAGGCGCGTGCGCGGTGTGAAGGCCTCTCCCAGCGCCTCCTCGGTCAGCCGCCAGTGCGGCGGCACCAGCCGCACGAGGCGCGGGATGCCGCCGGCCCGCTGCACGAGCGGCAGATAGGCGTCATAGAGCGGCTGGAACAGCACCACCTCGTCGCCCGGCTCGATCAGCGCCAGCAGCGCCCCGGCAATCGCCTCGGTCGCGCCGGAGGTGACCATCACCTCGGTGTCGGGGTCGAGGTCGAGCCCCTGCCAGTCACGGTAATGCTCGGAGACGGCGCGGCGCAGTTCCGGCACGCCCATCATCGGCGGGTACTGGTTCCAGCCGTTGAGCACCGCCTCCGCCGCCTTCTCCCGCACATCGAGCGGACCGGGATCATCGGGAAAACCCTGGCCGAGATTGACCGCGTCATGCTCGCGCGCGAGCCGCGACATGGTCTCGAACACGGTGGTGGGCAGCGAGGCGAAGAGGGAGTTCATTAAACGGTCTCAGCGCGTAATTTACAATATCGAACGGCACGCTGCCGTTCTTATCCTCCCCGCCGCGCCAAAAGAAAAGGGGCCGCATGGCCCCGTTCGGCATCCGACGAATTTCGATCAGAATTTGTAGCTCACCGCTACACGGCCGATGTGAAGGCCGGTCTGCACGTCGACGCTGCCGGCGAGGATGGGGTTGGGCGCGACGGAGAGCGTTTGCGTGCCGAGATCGACAAAGAGGTATTCGGCCCGCACGAGCCAGGCGTCGGTCAGCGCGTATTCAAGGCCGGCGCCAGCAGTCCACCCCCATTGAACTTCATCCGCCCGGATGTCGTCGCCGAAGGTAAATCCAGGAGCCGAGAGCGAGACGTCCGCCTGCCATTCGACCTTGCCATAGGCAACGCCGCCCGTCGCATAGACCAGCAGGCGGTCCCAGCCGTAACCCGCACGCGCACGCACGGTGCCGAACCACTCGATCGACGTCGACGCATCGACGCTCGCCGTGGCGGGGAACCCTCCGGGAGTGGAATAATTGCCGCTGGCGAGAAGGTCGCCATTGACGTCGGACCATTGGAGATCCGCCTCAAGGCCGAGAACCAGCCCGTTGCCGAACTGATAATCGTAGCCGACCTGCCCGCCGCCGATCACGCCGCCGGTGTTCAGCGAGAAGTTGCCGTCGATCCGCCCGCCAAAGGCTGAGACATTGAACGGGTAGCTGAAGTCACCACCGCCATAGCCGATATTGGCGCCGGCATGAAAACCCGTCCAGCTGAAGCCGGCAGCGGCGGCCGGTGCCGGACTCTTGACGGGATAGCCGAGATCCGCGGCCAACGCGGGCTTTGGCACGAAGGCCGAGGCGGACAGCGCGCCGGCCGTAACCGACGCCGCGACGATGAGGCTCTTCATGATTATCCCGTCCGCAGGTGCCGCAACTGAACCGATGGAACGGGAATGGCATTTGCCTGCACACTGCCGGCCGGTCAATTACCCGACGAGCAGATACCCCAGTTACTTTCATATAAAACCAGAATTAGATGAACATATTATATATTTTGGATGATAATTCGAATTATATCTCGCTAACCACCAGCGTGGCATGGTTATCGAAGCGCATCGACTGCCGGCGGCGCGCGATGACACCCACCTCTCCTTCATCCACGCCAATGAGCACCACTTCGCCAAGGCCGCTGGTGGCAAGGAACTGCCCGCGCTCGCGCGTCGGCGCGAGGCCGCAGCCATCCACGAGCGGTAGTGAGCCGACAAAGCGACCATCCCGCTGCCACACGGCGATGCGGTTGCCACGGGGGCTCGCGGCGGCGACGAAACCGCCGGAAGCATCGACCGCGACCGAGCCGACATAGGTGCGCAGCCCTCGCCATTCCTCGTCCGGTGCGTCGAAGGCGCGAAGCGCCTCCCCTTCGACCGCGTAGAGCAGCGGACGAGCCACGCCGTCGGCCAGCAGATCCTGCGCGGCGACGACCGTGAGGCCACCCGGCGCCGAGGCGAGATGGCGCAGCGACAGCGAGGCGAGGTCGTCCCCCAACGCCGCGACCGTACGTGTTTCGCCCGTCACCGGATCGAGCAACGCGACGCTGGCGCCGGCAATCTCGGCACCGACGGCTTCCGGCGTGTGCGGCTCGACGCCGCCATTGGCGACCACCAGCGCGCCGCCCGCCGGCAGCATGTCATGCGGACCCAGGCCGGACGAGGCCCACTCCGCCTCGATGGCGAAACCGGCCTCGACTACGCGGCGGGTAACGACGCCCTGCCCGCTCCTGCGCTCAATCTCCACGGCGAGAAAGCGCCGCCCGCCGTCGATAAAGCGTCCGTGGCCCGAAAAGACCCGCCCCTCCCCCGGCTCGAAGCTCGCCAGCACCACACCGGCCTGCCGGTCGAACAAGATGGCGGTGGTGCCCGGCCGCCGCGCCACGGCGACGGCGGTGCGCCCATCCGGGCTCGGCTCCACCCAGTGCAGGCGCTGCCCGCCGGCGCCGACCGATGTCGCCGCATAGTCTGGCGACAACACGACCGGGGCGAAGCCGCCCTCGACACCGGCCGTCGCCAGCCATTGCGCATCGAGCGCGTGATCCTGCGCATGGGCCGCCGAGGCGGCACCACCCGCGAACAGCACGCGCGGGACGGCGACCAGACCGCCGAGCCGGCCGAGGAGCGAGCGGCGGGAAAGATCGAGCAGGCCCATCGCTCCCTCCTCAGTCGCCGTCCAGCGCATTGAAGCCCAGCGGCACGCCGAGCCCCGCCGCGAGCGGCCGGGCGATGCCGGCCTGTGCCGCCTTGAACGCGGCTATCGTGGCCTCCAGCGTCTTGCGCCCCGGCGCCGTCGTGGCCGCCTCGCCGATATCGTCGGGCAGCCTGGCGGCCGCGGCCTGCGCGGCGTCCAGCGTCTTGCCGAGACTGGCCTGGCTCTTGGCGTCGAGCCCCTTCGCCAGTTCGGTGGCGAGCGCGTCGGCGCTGCCGATGATCGTGACGATGGTCTCCTTGGCCAAACCGCTGCGACGGCGGTCCGCCAGCAGCGGCTTGGCCTCGTCCGGGCTCTTGCCGAGCACGACCAGCAGGCGCTGATCGACCACGCGCTGATAGGCGCCGGCGAGATCGGTGACGATCTGGCTGAGCAGCGCATCGGGATCGGGAAAGTAGACCGGGTCGGATTTGCCGGCGGCGAGTTGCGCCAGCAGCCCCTCCGTCCGGCTGCCCCAGCCGGCGCGAAGCTCCTGCGCGATGGTCGCGAGATTGCCGGCGATGGCGAGGCCGAGCTGGCAGCGGCGGGCCGCTTCCGGCCCCTGCACCAGCGCCGCCTCGGCGCCCTCGTCATAGAGCACGCGCTCCAGCGCCGGCAGCCCCTGCACCGCCGCACTGAGGCGGAAGAACCGAGCCGGTTGCAGCCGCTCGTCGGTCGGGTCGGCGATGATCTCCGTGACCGAGCGGCCGACCGCGTTGCGGCGCTCGGGGAACAGGTTAAAACGGTCGGATCGCAGCGACAGCATCACCGGGCCGAAGGTGATGAACTCCACCGCCGACCAGCCGTCCGACACGGCGGTAAAGCGCGCCTTGAGGTTCTTAACGCCCTCGGCCGTCGGCGCCTCGCAGAAGGCGGTCCATGCGTCCTGCTGGGCCTTCGCCGCCGCCTGCAGCGCGTCGTAGCGCGGCAGCAGCCAGCTCTCGACCACATCCGGCGCCGACACCGCAGCCGCGTGCGCCCGCCCGATGAAGATGCCGGAGATGAGCGTCGTGGCGGCGGCAACGCCCGGCACGCCCTGCGCCGCCTGCCCGATCTGGCCTGCCAGCGCGAGCGCCAGCGCGAATGGGGAGCGGTTCATGTTGAGCCTCACTCAAAGGGAAGAGACATAATCGACCAATGCCCGCCGGTCGCCAGCGTCGAGCGCCTCGAAACGCGTTCGCGCCCCCGCGGCCTCGCCGTCGTGCCAGCGCACCGCCTGCGCGACGTTCGTGGCCCGGCCATCGTGCAGCAGCCCATCGCCGCGCGCCAGCGCCCGCGACAACCCGGCGAGCGGCGCAGTCCGCCATTCGGACGCGGCGACGCCCGGGGCATCGCCGGCATCCGCCAGGCCGGGGCCCATATCGTGCAGCAGCACGTCGGTGAACAGCGCGACCGTGCCGCCCTCGCCTGTCGGCAGGGAGGGACGATGACAGGCCACGCAGCCCGTCGCCGCAAAGAGCTTGGCACCGCGCCGGTCCGGCTCGGTGGCGGGGACCCTGAGGCTGCGGAGATAGACCACGATGCGGTCGACGATCTCGGGCGAAATCTCCGGCTCGCCCTCGGCGTCGCGGCCATGCGGCGCGTTGCGGCACGCGGCCTGCTCCGCCGTGCAGTCGCCCCACGGCTCCGGCCGAAGCGGGGTCGACAGGCCGAGATCGAGCTGGAACGCCTCGGAGGTCTGGCTTGCGAGAGTGGCGTGGCTCGCCTTCCAGCCAAAGCGGCCGATCGAGGAACCGCCCTCGGCCTGCGCCAGACGGCGGGCCCGGCCGCGCACGCCGTCGCCGTTGCGGTCATCGGGGTCTTCCAGCGCGAGGATGGTCGCGTCGTCCACCTGTTCGAGCTTGCCGCGTCCGCGCAGGTCCGGCGCCGCGCGCAGTGACATGTGGGTGGCCGGATCGAGCGGGCCGTAGCCGAGGCTGCCGGCATGCGGAAAGCGCCGGCCTTGCTCGACCGTCACGCCGATCTCGCCCTCCGCCGGCACGCCGGGCAGCGTCATGGTCTCCAGCCGGTGGCCATAGACCGGGTCGCCCGCTCCGTCCGTGCGAAACAGCGACAGGACGAGGCCTATCCCCTCCGGCCGCCCGCTCGCGTCGAGCGCCGTGGCGCCGCGCCCGGCACCGGAATGGCAGGCCGAGCAGGAGCGCGCGTCGAACAGCGGGCCGAGCCCGTCATTGGCGCGAGTGGAACTCGGCGCCGGCACCCAGGGCCGTTCGAACAGCGCCTTGCCGATGGCGGCGTCGAGGCCGGAATCGCCGGCGATGGCGGTCGTCGCCAGGAGCGAGGCCAGCAGCGCGACGGCCGTCACCATACCCCGCCCCGCGGGGAGAGGTCGGCGCGCAGTGCCGGGTGAGAGGGAAAGCCGCTCCTGACGGTTCGCTCTACCCATCACACCACCCGGAAATAGCCCATCATCCCGGTCTCCATATGTTCCAGGATGTGGCAGTGAAACACCCAGTCGCCGGGCGCCGCGACGAACGCCACCTCCACCGCCTCGCCGGGCTGCACCAGCACCGTATCGGCGAAATGGCGCGGCAGGCGGCCGAGGCTGGAGGTCAGCACCTCGAAAGCGTGGCCGTGCAGGTGCACGGGATGAGGAAAGCGCGTCTCGTTCTTGATCTCGATGCGGTAGCTGCGCCCCGTCTCCATGCGTGCCAGCGGTGGCGGCACGTTGCGCCGCTCGCCGGTGGGCCAGGATTCCCGATTGATGCCCCAATAGGTGGTCGAGCCGACGCACAGGCTGTCGAGCAGCGCCTTGGCGAGCGGGTCGTCCGGCGGCAGGCCGATATCCTTCACCGCCGCATCCGTCGCCTGCTGCAGGGTGAAGGAGAAGCGCTCCGCCTTCTTCAGTTCCGGGCGCGGCAGATCGGGCGGCGGCAGCGCCAGCGGCCCCTTTCGAGGCCTTGCCGACCTGCCCTGCGCGGTGATGGTGGCGAACGGGTAGATGTCGGACGAGCGATAGTCGCCCACCATCACCGAGCCGCCGTCGCGCGGCATGCGCAGATGCAAATCGATGCGCTGCGCCGGCCCCATGCGCCAGATGCCGTCCGGCAGGTCGTCGAGGCGCACGGGCTTCAGCGCATGGCCGTCGACCGCGATCAGCCACGCCTCACCACCCTCATGGCCGATATCCATGATCCGGGTGGCGTCGACGTTCAGGATGCGCAGCCGCACATCGCCGCCTGCCGGCGCCGCAAGCTCGACCGAAGCGGCGCCGTTGACGGTGCGCGTCGCGCCGAAGGTGCCAGCCTTGGACGCGCCATCCGGCTCGGTGAGCGGCAGGAAGCTGCCGTCGTCGGCAAGGCGCCAGTCCTTCAGGCAGAGCACATGCTCGGCGTCGAATGCGGGATCGCGCGGGTCCTCGACGATCAGCACGCCGGCAAGGCCCTTGCCCGCCTGGCCCGTCTCGTCGCAATGGGGATGGAAGAAGAAGGTGCCGGGATCGTCCAGCGGCAGCAGGTGCACGAAGCGCCCCCCGGGCTGGACCAGCGGCTGGGTCAGTGTCGGCACGCCATCATATTCGTTCGGCATGCGGATGCCGTGGAAATGCAGCGTCGACCCCTCGTCGAGCCCGTTCTCGAAAGTCGCTTCCAGCCGCGAGCCGCGCGGCAGGCGCAGCGTCCGAAAAGGGGTTCCGTCATAGGCGAGGATGCGCGAGGCCGGCTTGCCGGGGCCGAGGAGCTTCAGCTCCATCTCGCCGGCCCTCAAGGTCAGGCTGCGGGTGGGCACGAAAGGCGTGGGAATGCGTGCCTGTCCCGTGCGCGTCGGTCCGAGCAGCGCCAGCCCGCCAAGCGCCGCGCCCGCGCCGAGAAGGGCGCGGCGCGAAAGGCTCGCGCCGCCGTTCTTCATGAGGACCTCGCCGTCACTCGCCGACCTTGGACGGATCGTCCAGGCTGTCCGAGCCCTCGACCTTGATCTTGAGCTTCAGCGCCGCGACCACGCCTTCGAGAGCCCGCGTCTGGGCGACGAGCGAATCCACGCCCTTCTGTACCAGTGCGTTGCCGGCGGCATTGCCTTCGCCGATCATCTGGTCATAGGCCTCCTTGCCGCTGTCGGCCTCGTCCTTGATGGCCTTCAGCGCGGCGAGCGCGGCGTCGACCTTGGCGCTGGCCTCCTCGGCGGCCTTCGGCGCCTTGGCGGCGGCATAAGCCGCGACCGACGGCCCCTCGACCACCGAGCCGTCCACGCGGGTGTACTTGCCGCGATAGATCGAGGCGATGCCCAGCTCGTCGTAATAATGCGAGTTGTGGGTGTTGTCGGAGAAGCAGTCATGCTCCTCCTCGGGGTCGTGCAGGATGAGGCCGAGCTTCATCCGCTCGCCGGCGAGCTCGCCATAGGAGAGCGAGCCGAGGCCGGTGAGGATGGTGCCGAGCGCGGCCTTGTCCTTCTGCTTCAGCACGGCCGCGCGGGCCTTGCCCTTGGCGCCCCACGCCTTCGTCATGTCTTCGAGATCGGTGACCAGAAGATCAGTCGCGGCCTTGAGATAGGCGGCGCGGCGGTCGCAATTGCCGTTGGTGCAGTTCTTCAGGTCGTAGTCGGTGGCGGGACGCTTGCCGGCACCGGGACCGGTGCCATTGAGGTCCTGGCCCCACAGCAGGAATTCGATGGCGTGATAGCCGATGGCGACGTTCGACTCGACGCCGCCCGCCTCCTGCAGGCTGTCCAGCAGCTTCGGCGTGATCTTGCTGGCGTCGATCGTCTTCTTGCCGACGCGAATCTTGGTGTTGGCGATCACGTTGGCGGTATAGAGCGGGTTCTCGTCCGAGGTCGCGCCATAGCTCTTGTCGACATAGTCGATCAGCCCCTCGTCGAGCGGCCAGGCGTTCACGCGACCTTCCCAGTCGTCGACGATGGCGTTGCCGAAGCGATAGCCCTCGCTCTGCTGGTAGGGCACGCGGGCGGCCTTCCACGCGGCCTTGGCCTTGTCCAGATTGGCCTCGGTCGGCTCGGCGATGAAGGTGTCGACCGCCTTCTGCAGTTCCTTGGCCGTCGCCAGGCTGTCGCCGTAGATGGCTTCGGCGATGTTTGCATAGGTCACGACGACGTCGCGCACCTTCGGCGCATCCTGGGCGCCAGCCGGACCGGCGGCGATGATGGCCCCAAGCGCCACAGCCGCGAGCAGCGGCGCGGCGAACAATGATCTGGCTCGCATGTTATCTCCTCCCACCGCCTGCGCGGCATCCGTGGCAGGAGACTCCTACGCCAGCGCACAAAGCATTCGCAAGTGATCGGACTTACATTAGAACCGTTTTACGGTAGAACACCTGCACGCGATTGCGGGCACTTCATGTAAATCCGCACAATTACTTGCTGCCCCATTCCCGTCATGCCGTTGCGTCAAGAAACGGCTGCAGCGCGTCGCGCAGATCCTCGTCGGTGACGGCGCCGAGCGGGCACAGCAGCTTCGCCGCTTCGGTGCGCCGGCCCGGCCGCATGATCAGCACCACCGTCTCGGCACCGCCGCAGGCCGGGTCGCCACAGGCGATCTCGGTGATGGAAACCGTCGTATCCTCGCCGACGCCGAGAAAGTTCCGCGCCTTGTCGGCGAGTTCGCGCGCGGCATCCGGAGCCGCCTCCGTTGCCGCTCCGCGGCGAAAGAACAGTCGCGCCATGACCTGCCTCGGGCTCCAACCAGACGCCCCGCCATCAGGAATTACGCTCGCGGCGGCGGCGGCGCAAGGCGGGCCGCCCGCCCGCCGTCAGCCACAAGTAAAACACACGGCGATTAGTTTAGAACTATAATAATCATTGAAGATAATTATTGCCACACATCAGATCGGCGGGTATTTATCTCAACAACGCCGACGGACTGCCGTGAATACACGAAAACGGCAGCGATTTCGTCGGCAAACCCTTCGCGAGGCCACTTCCCGGCAGGTCTCGTGAACCGCGCGGGACGGCGACACGCGCTCCCTCAGTCGTCGTCCCGCGCCATTCACTCCACATCATTCCCCGCCCAGCCGCCCGCCCATGGCGGCGGCGCCGGCAGGCCGAGATGCGCAAGCGCACCGCACGCCGCCGCAAAGCCGGTGGCGAAGCAGGCTTGCAGCAGATAGCCGCCGGTAGGCGCTTCCCAATCCAGTATCTCGCCGGCAATGAAGCTGCCGGACCGGTCCCGCAGCATCAGCCGGTCGTCGAGCGCCTCCCGCAGCACGCCACCGGCCGAGGATATGGCGCGCTCCAGCGGCGCCATGCCGGTCACCTCCAGCGGAACGGCCTTGATCCGTTCGGCGAGGCGCTCCGGTTCCGTCGGCAGAGGCGTGGACGCCTCGCGCAACAGCCCGGCCGCGACCGGCGTGAGACCGGCGGCCTTGCGCAAGCGGTTCGCGGTCGATTCGCCCTTGCGGCTGGCGCCGAGCCGTGCCGCCAGAAACTCGGCCGTGACATCCGGCCGCAGATCGACCGAGAGCAATGCCGCTCCTTCGCGCGCGACGGCCTCCCGCAACAACGCGGAGAGCGCGTAGACCGCGCCACCCTCGAGGCCCGACGGATCGACCATCGCCTCGCCGCGCACCGTCCGCTCACCAGTGGTGAGGGCAATGCGTTTCAGCGGTTCACCCGCGAAGCGCTCGATAAAGGACGGCGACCAGGCGATGCGCGCGCCGCTGTTTGCCGGGCGAAGCGGGGCGCTCATTACGCCGGCCTCGTTGAAAATCCGCACCCACCCGCCATCGCTGCCAAGGCGCGGCCAACTCGCCCCGCCGAGCGCGAAGATGGTGGCCGCGGACGCGACGTCGACCACTCCCTCCGGTGTATCGAAGCGAAGCCCGTCCTCCTCGGTCCAGCAGAGCCAGCGCTGCCGGGGCAACAGGCGCACGCCGAGCCCGTCGAGCCGGCGCAGCCAGGCGCGCAGTAGCGGCGATGCCTTGAAGCTGCGGGGGAAGACCCGCCCGCTCGACCCGATAAAGGTCGGCTCGCCCAGCTCCGCCGCCCAGGCGCGCAGCCGCGCGGGCGGGAAGGCGTCGAGCATCGGCGCCAGCCAGTCCGCCGCCGCGCCATAGCGCGCGAGGAAGCGCTCGCGCGGCTCCGAATGGGTCAGGTTCAGCCCCCCACGCCCGGCAATGAGCAGCTTGCGCGCCGGCGAAGCCATCCGGTCATGCACGCTCACCCGGCAGCCGGCGCGCGCCAGCGTCTCGGCGGCGATCAGCCCCGCCGGCCCGGCGCCGATCACCGTGACGGCGGGATACGCGGCCTCGGCCGACGGCGCCGCGCTCAAGAGCTCACAATCCGATTCAGGACGAAGCCGCCGGCAAAAACCTTGCTGGCGGAATCGCTTGGCCGCCGTTGCCGACAGGTCGATTCCATTTCCGCCGCAGGCTCGGAAAGTGATTCAATGCCCTGACGATTTGATTCCGAAACGCCGAGTATCATGTTGATTTTCATCGGTTTTCGATCGTCGCCATGTCGTTGATGCGCAGATTGACCTGCGTGCGCCCCTGCCAGCTGTCCAGCTCCAGCATGCCGGCGACATGGACCTGCTGGCCGCGCGCGGCGAGCAGCGCCTGGCCGAGCGGTGCGTTGGCGGCGCGGAACGCCACGGCGGAGATGACCGTGCCATCGGAGCCGCGCAGGCGGACCCGCACCTGATCGGAATTGCCCGGCTCGGCATAGACGATGCGATGGGCGGGAAAGGCGAAGACGGGCTGCGGATTGCCGGCGCCGAAGGGCCCCGCCCGCTCCACCAGTTCGACGAGATCCGGCGTCGCCCCGGCGGCCGACAGCGCGGCGTCGATCACCGTCTCGTCGACGGCGCGCGCTTCCTCCACCGTCTGTGACAGCGCCTCTTCGAGATAGGCACGCAGCGCGCCGAGCTTTTCGCGCGCCACGGTGAGCCCGGCCGCCATGGCATGGCCGCCCCCCTTCACCAGCAACCCGCGCTCCACCGCGCCGCGCACCGCCCGTCCGACATCGACGCCGGGAATGGAGCGCGCCGAGCCCGCCCCGGTCTCCCCGGTGAAGGCAACAGCGAAGGCCGGCCGGCCGAACTTCTCCTTCAGCCGCGCGGCGACGAGGCCGACGACGCCGGGATGCCAGCCCTGCCCACTGGCGACGATCACCGCGCTGGCGCCCCCGAGCCCCAGCGCCGCCTCTGCTTCCATCTCGGCTTCAGTGACGATGGCGCGCTCCACCTGCTGGCGCTCGCTGTTGAGGCGGTCGAGCTCGGCGGCGATCACTGCCGCTTCGATCGGGTCGCGGGTCAGCAGCAGGCGAGTCCCCAGCGCGGCGTCGCCGATCCGTCCGCCGGCATTGATGCGCGGGCCGAGCAGGAAGCCGAGATGCCAGGCCTTGGGCGGGCCGGAAAGGCGCGCGGCGTCCATCAGCGCGGTCAGGCCCGGCCGCTCGCGTTTGCGCAGCACGAGAAGTCCCTTGGTGACGAAGGCGCGGTTGAGGCCGAGCAGCGGCACCACATCCGCCACCGTGCCGAGGGCGACGATATCGAGGCTGGCGAGCAGGTTCGGCGCGGGACGTTCCTCGCTCCACCAGCCGCGCTGGCGCAGTTCGCGCACCAGACCGACGGCGACGACGAAGACGAGGCCCACGGCGCACAGGTGCCCGAGGCCCGAGAGGTCGTCGACCCGGTTGGGGTTCACCAGCGCCGCGACCTCCGGCAGCGCTTCGCCCGCCTGATGGTGGTCGATGACGACGACGTCGAGGCCGAGTTCGCGGGCGCGGGCGAAGGGCTCGAAGCTCATCGTGCCGCAATCGACCGTCACCAGCAGCGTCGCGCCCGCCGCCGCCAGCGCCTCGATGGCCGGAATATTGGGGCCGTAGCCCTCGAAGATGCGGTCGGGAATGTGGAAGGCCGGGTCGAGCCCGCCCGCACGCAGCACCTCGACGAGAAGCGCGGTCGATGTCGCGCCATCCACGTCATAATCGCCGAAGACCGCGACCTTCTCGCCTTTGGTGACGGCGTCGGCGAGGCGGGCGACGCAAGGCCCCATGTCGGTCAGCGTGTCGGGGTCGGGCAGCAGGCGCTTGACGGTCGGATCGAGCCAGGCATCGACCTCGTCGATACCGACGCCCCGGCCGGCCAGAATGCGGGCGAGGATTTCGGGGACGCCATGGCGCTGGACGATGGCCAGCGTCGCCTGCGCGCCGCGCGCATCGACGCGCTCGCGCCAGAAGCGGTCCGTCGCCGAGCGCGTGACGCCGAGAAAGGCGCGCGGGGGCGGCGCGGCCGTGGGAAGGGTCAGACTCATGCCGGCAGGATAAGCCTGAACAATGCCCTCGCGTCGAGTGGCGCTGAGCCGTTCGCACTCAGGGCGCGAAGCTCTGCCGCAGGAAATCGCGATAGAGCAGGATCTGCCGTGGCAGGATGGTCGGGTCGCGCAAGGCGCGCCCCATCACCAGTCCACCCTCGACCAGGGTCGACAGCATGTCCGCAAGCGCTTCGAGGTCCACCGGCTCGCGCGGCGGATAGCGCGCGGCGATCGCGTCCAGCCGCGCCCGGAAGCGCCGACGCCAGGCGAGCACGCTTTCGGCGTTGAGCGCTTGCACCGTCCGGTCGAACAGTTGATCCTGATAGCACAGCGTCGCCGCCAGGCAGCCGGGATGCGCTTCCGGCAGCGCCGCCATCATCTCCGCGAACAGCCGCAGGCCGACGAGGAAGCCATGCAGCGGATCGTCGTTGAGTTCCTCGGCGCGGCGGAAGATGTCGTCGAGGAGATCGCGGTCGCGCGCGATATGGCGCTCCAGCAGGGCACGGGCGAGATCGTTCTTGTCCCTGAAATGATAAAAGAAGCCGCTCTTTGTGATGCCGACGCCGGCGATCAGTTCGTCGATGGAAGTCGAGGCAAAGCCCTTCGCCAGAATGCCCTGCTCGGCAAGGTCGAGCAGGCGCTCCCGCGTGTCGGTGCGGCGCTTCGGAACGTTTTCCAGCATGACGTAACTGTACCACAAGTACAGTCAGGCGTCGCCAAACCGGTTCCCGAGTCCTGCACGATAATGGCGATTCCAGTGGAACTGCATGATATAAAAGGAGAAAGTTGAATTCCGCACTCGCTTGACCGCGAGACGGCTAGGTCGACCGCACCAGTCCGGGGCATTTAACCGCCGACCGGCGGGCCGCCGCCATGCGACATGACAGGAGTTCATGATGACCGAGATCGACTACAGCCAATTCTCCTCCGCACGACCCAAGCATCGCCGCGACCTTTCCTTGCTCTCCGATCGCATCTTTCTGATGGATGGCGGCATGGAAACCACCTTCATCTTTCATGACGGCATCGAGCTTCCCTATTTCGCCTCCATCGACCTGATGCGGCGCGAGAGCGGCCGCGAGACGCTAAGCGCCTATTACACGCGCTTCCTCGATCTCGCGCGCGAACGCGGCGCCGGCTTCGTGATGGACGCGCCGACCTGGCGGGCGAGCCCCGACTGGGCGGTGAAACTCGGCCTTACGCAAGACGAGATGAGCGGCCTCAACCGCGCCAGTATCGGTCTGATGTTGCGCCTGCGCGACCGCTTCGAGGCGCCGGCAACGCCCGTCATCCTCGCCGGCGTCGTCGGCCCGCGCGGCGACGGCTACCAGCCCGGCGCGACGATGTCGGCAGCGGAGGCGGCGCGCTACCACGCGACGCAGATCGAGACCTTCGCCGACACCGCCGCCGACATGGTGAGCGCCTATACGATCAACTATGTCGAGGAGGCGGTCGGCATCGCGCTGGCGGCGAAGGCCGCCGGCATACCCGCCACCATCTCCTTCACGCTCGAAACCGATGGAAAGCTGCCGACCGGCCAGAGCCTGCGCGCGGCGATCGAGCAGGTGGACGCGCAGACCGATGCCGCCCCGCTCTACTACATGATCAATTGCGCCCATCCGACGCATTTCGCCGGCATCATCGCGGAGGGCGGCGACTGGCTGGACCGCATCCAAGGCCTGCGCGCCAATGCCTCGCGGCGCAGCCATGCCGAACTCGATGCCTCGCCGGATCTCGATGCGGGCGATCCCGCGGAGCTCGGCCGGCAATATCGCGCGCTGCGCACGCATATGCGCCGGCTCAACATCCTCGGCGGCTGCTGTGGCACCGACTACCGCCACGTCGACCAGATCAGCCTTGCCTGCCTGCCCGCGGGAGCAGCCGGAGGCGCCTGACGCAGGGCGGAGCGTCACCGCTCCGTCATCCCTCCGTTACGCGGGCGACAT
Source organism: Ancylobacter sp. VNQ12 (assembly GCF_049445835.1). NCBI lineage: Bacteria > Pseudomonadati > Pseudomonadota > Alphaproteobacteria > Hyphomicrobiales > Xanthobacteraceae > Ancylobacter > Ancylobacter sp. VNQ12. The sequence continues at coordinate 71,671 of NZ_JBMSDU010000004.1, forward strand.
GCCGAAAGGTCAGGAAAGCGGCCTTGGCTTCGACTCTCACCGACACGGAGAACCGTCATGGCTCGCAAAGCCTTCCGCAATTGCCTTCTCGCGAGCGCGGCGCTTGCGCTCGTCGTCCTCGCCGGCACGCAGGCCCGCGCCGACCAGACCTATCCCGCCACGCTCGCCGGCCATGCCGTGCTGCCGGCGGAGAGCTTCGTCGAGATGCCCGCCGACGCTCCGGCGGACCTGAAGACCTCCGGCAAATACACCACCGGCACCCGCGTCGAGGCCGTCGGCACGGTGATGGGCAAGTCGGCGGGCCGCCCGACCGGCGTCTCGCTGCCGTTCAAGGGCCAGCCGCTGCAGGGCCATTCGGGCATCAAGGTCATGCCGGACGGCACGTTCTGGATCCTCACCGACAACGGCATGGGCGCCAAGGCCAACAGCACGGATTCGGCGCTCTACCTCAATCACTACAAGATCGACTGGCAGACCGGCGCCTTCGACCGGATCGAGACCGTCTTCCTTACCGATCCGGACAAGAAGGTGCCGTTCCGCATCGTCCATGAGGGCACGGACAAGCGCTACCTCACCGGCTCGGACTTCGACACCGAGAGCTTCCAGATCATCGGCGACAATTTGTGGATCGGCGAGGAGTTCGGCCCCTACCTGATCAAGGCCGACATGAGCGGCAAGGTGCTCGCCGTGTTCGAGACCGTGGCCGGCGAGACGCCGGTGCGCTCGCCCGACCATTACGCCGTCGGCACCCCCGGCGTGCCGAACCAGAGCGTGGAGTTCAACGCCCGCCGCTCGAAGGGCTATGAGGGCATGGCCGCCTCCAAGGACGGCAAGTACCTCTATGCCCTGCTGGAAGGCCCGCTGTGGGACGCCTCCAGGAAGGACTGGCAGAAGACCTCCGACGGCAAGGAGTTCCTGCCGATCCTCGAATTCGACGTCGCGGCGCAGAAGTGGACCGGCCGCATGTGGCAGTACGTTCTCGAGCAGAACGGCAATGCCATCGGCGACTTCAACATGATCGACGGCACCACTGGCATGATCATCGAGCGCGACAATGGCGAAGGCACCGCGGACAAGGCCTGCGCTCCCGGCACCAAGGGCCCGGACTGCTTCCACGACCTCGCCAAGTTCAAGCGCATCTACAAGATCGAGCTGACCGACGCGAATGCCGGCCAGAGCGTGCGCAAGATCGGCCATATCGACCTGATGAAGATCGCCGATCCCGACAAGAAGGCGAAGAAGCCGCTGAACGAGGGCGTGCTCACCTTCCCGTTCTTCACCATCGAGAATGTCGACGTGGTCGACGCCACCCACATCGTGGTCGGCAACGACAACAACCTACCCTTCTCCTCCTCGCGCGACCCGAAAAAGGCCGACGACAACGAGCTGATCCTGCTCGAGGTCGGCGAGTTCCTGAAGGCGAAGTGAGGCGGCGGGGACTGCCTGCACGGACCGGCTGCGTGCTTCGAGGCCGACCTCCGGCCGGCACCTCAGCATGACGGTGCTGGTTCTTGGGCTTTGCACGCGCTCGTCATCCTGAGGTGCTCGGCAAAGCCGAGCCTCGAAGGACGCAGGAGCTTTCCAACGGCCGGAGCGGCGACGCTCCGGCCGTTTTGCCTCACGCCGTATCGGGCAGCGTGGTCGCCGGCTTGCGCAGGATGAGCGCCACACCCGCGACCATGACCAGCGCGCCGACGATCTTCACCGGCGAGGGGTCGTCGCCGATCAGCACGATGCCGAACAGCACGGTGAGCAGCGGGTTCAGCATGGAATAGGGCACCACCGCATTCACCGAGTGGCGCTGCAGCAGCCAGTACCAGATGCCGTAGGCGATGATCGACGAGCCGATCGCGCTGTAGATGACGGAGAACCAGCCGTGCCACCCGGCGGTCGCGACCATCCCCCAGCGATCGGATTCCAGCAGCCACGACGCCAATAGCAGCTGCGGCACGGAGAATAGCGACGACCAGCCCATCATCGCCATCGGCGAGATGCCGGCCACCTGCTTGACGATGAGATTGGTCACCGCCCAGCCGGTGGCGCTCGTCACCAGCAGCGCGAGCGAGAGCGGCGGCGGCAGGGTCGGACCCGCGGCGAGCACGACAATGCCTGCAACCGAGATGACCAACCCCAGCAGCCGGACGAGACCGAGCGGCTCGTGCAGCCAGAGGCAGGCGAGCAGCGTCGCAATGGGGGCGCCGAGCTGGATCACCACCGCGCTGGTGCCCGCCTCGGCGTGCTCCAGTGCGGCGAACAGCATGCCGAAATGGACGGCGCCGAAGGTGAAGGACACCAGCAGCACGCCGGGAAGCTGCTTGCGCGTGATCCGCGTGAACGGCACGACCAGCACAGAGACCAGCGTGAAGCGCAGCGCCGTCGTCAGGACCGGGGGAATCTCCGCCACACCGAGCTTGATGACGATCATGTTGAGCGCCCACACGCAGATCACGGCGAGGGCGAGGAATTTGTCCCGGAGCGGCATTGCGGACCAATGGCAAGGAAAAACGCGGACGCGCGCTGCGGGCACGCAAGCCGCCGGGCGATTCGGCGGATGCCGGCCCGGCGTCCCGCGGGATAGCGCTACCCCGGCTCGAAGCAAAGGGCCGCGCGGCCATGCCTGCCCTGCATCGGGTACATGAGCCTCCCTGGAGCTCGGGGGTCGACAAACCAGCCGCGGCACCCTGCCCGGCTTGCCTGTGTGCACGAGCGCATTATGGTGCGCGCCATGCTCGATCTCTCCCTCCTCGGTCGCCTCCAGTTCCAGCACGCCGCCCCGACCAAGCCGCCACTGCCGCCCGGCCGGCACGATCTCGGCCTGTTCGACACACGCGATTATGTGCTGATCGTTCCCGAAGGCGTTGAAGCCTCCACCCCGACACCGCTGGTGACGCTGTTCCATGGCGGCGGCGGCAGCGCCGAGAAGATCATGCCGATCCTGCGTCGCCACGCGGAAGAGCGCGGCTTCCTGCTGCTGGTGCCGCAGTCGCTGTTCCCGACCTGGGACATCGTCATCGCCGGCAATGGACCGGACCGGGAGCGGCTCGACGTGGGCCTGGATGAGGTCGCCGCGCGCTTCCGCCTCGACCCGACGCATTTCGCCTTTGCCGGGCATTCCGACGGCGGCAGCTATTCGCTCTCCACCGGGCTGAGCAACGGCCACCTGGTGAGCCACATCCTCGCCTTCTCCGCCGGCTTCATGACCGTGCTGGCGCAGGAGGGCGCGCCGAAAGTGTTCATGGCCCACGGCCAGCAGGACACGCAGACGCCGATCGACACCGCCGGCCGCTCGCATGCTGCCAAGCTGCGCGGCGCCGGCTACGAGCTGACCTATATCGAGCATCCCGGCCCGCATGCCTCGCAGCCCGACATGGTGCAGCTGGGTGTCGACTACTTCCTGAAGGATATCGGCCGGTCGGCTTAGAGCCTGATCCGATCAGGTTGAGACAAGCTGATCGGCGCGTGCTCTAATTTACGAGTAGAGCACGCGCCGAACAGCAAAAGGCCGGCGCGAGGCCGGCCTTTCGTCATGCCGTGGCGAGACGCGCTCAGGCGACCTTCTTCACCGTCTTGGCGATGTCGGCGACTTCCGCCTCGTATTTGGCGACGAGCGTCGAGAAATCGCTGGCGCCGGCCTTAAGCGCGCCCTTCACGTCGGACGCCCAGGTGGTGTTGCGCAGGGTGAAGGTGGTGGTGGCCGAGGAGCCGTACTTCTTGGAGAAGGCCACGTTCAGCTTGAACGGGATCGGCTCGGAAGCGAGGTAGCTGGTGGTCGGGTGCTCCTTCACGAAGGCCGCGTAGGTCTCGGCGACCTCCTGGTACTTCTCGGCGCCGATGAGCGCGTCGATCTTGGCCAGCAGGGGCGGAAGGAGCGAATGAGGAGCGGGCATGGGTCGTTCCCTTTGCAATTGAATTTGCATTCTCGCGCAAGGCGCATTCCTCGCGGAACGCCTCTCGACGATGCCCTGGTATACAGCACACCGGGCGGCTTCCAAAGCCTGGGGTGAACCGGAGGCCGCTTTCGCCAGCCGCCGGGCGGCGAAAACGAAAACGGGGCGCCGCGCGCCCCGTTGCCGTCACATCCGGTTTCGGCTCAGCCGAGATGGAATTTGGAGAGGTCGCGGTGCTCGGCCTCGATCCAGCGCACCGTGCCCGACGCCGAGCGCATGACGACGGTGTGGGTCGTCACCACGTCGCCGCGATACTTCACGCCCTTCAGCAGGTTGCCGGTGGTCACGCCGGTCGCCGCGATCAGGCAGTCGCCCCGCACCATGTCGGTGATGGTGTAGATCTTCTTCGGGTCGGTGACGCCCATCAGCTTGGCGCGCTCGCGCTTCTCCTCGGTGTCGAGGATGAGGCGGGTGTACATCTCGCCGCCGATGCAGCGCAGCGCCGCCGCCGCCAGCACGCCTTCCGGCGCGCCGCCCGTGCCGAGATAGATGTCGACGCCGGTCTCGTCGGGATCGGTGGTGTGGATCACGCCGGCGACGTCGCCATCGGTGATCAGCTGCACCGAGGCGCCGGTCTTGCGCACGGCGGCGATGATGCCGGCATGGCGCGGACGGTCGAGGATGAGCGCGGTGATCTCCGAGGGCTTCACACCCTTCGCCTTGGCCAGCGAATGGATGTTGTCCTCAGGGCTCGCGTCGATGTCGATCGTGCCCTTGGCATAGCCCGGGCCGATGGCGATCTTGTCCATGTAGACGTCGGGAGCGTAGAGCAGCGTGCCGCCCTCGGCCATCGCCATGACGGCGATGGAGCCCGGCATGTTCTTGGCGCAGAGCGTGGTGCCTTCGAGCGGGTCGACCGCGATGTCCACCGCCGGGCCCTTGCCGGTGCCGACTTCCTCGCCGATGAACAGCATCGGCGCCTCGTCGCGCTCGCCTTCGCCGATGACGATGCGCCCGGCGATCGGCAGGCGATTGAGCTCGCGCCGCATGGCGTCCACCGCTGCCTTGTCGGCCGCCTTCTCGTCGCCGCGGCCGCGCAGGCTCGCGGAAGCGACCGCCGCACGTTCGGTAACGCGCACCAGTTCGAGCGTCAGAATGCGCTCAAGCGCCTGGCCCGCCTTGACCGTAATCTCTTCCGCCATCGTCCCAGCCCCTCTCAGTCCTTTTCGATCCGTATCACCTGCGGCGGCGATGCGATGACGCCATCGAGATCGATGGCGGCGATCGCGCGGCGCACCGCGTCCTCATTCGTGGCGTAGGTGATCAGCACCACCGGTGCCGGATCCTCCGCGCTCTCCGCGCGATCGCCGCCATGCGGACGGCCGCGCCGGTGCTGCATAATGGACTCGAGCGAGATGTTCTGCTCGGCCATATGTCGGGCAATCGCTGCTGCCGTTCCGGGCCGATCAACCGCCGCCAGGCGGATATAATACCCACCTTCATGACGCTGGATTGCGGCCTTGCCGGCCGGACGCAGATTCGCGGCCTTCCAGCCGAAAGGCGCGCCGGCCTTGCCCGCCGCGATATCGCAGATGTCGCCGACCACGGCCGAGGCCGTCGCATCGCCGCCGGCGCCGGGGCCGACCAGGGTCAGCGCCACCGAGTCGCCGTCGATCGCCACCGCGTTGGTGACGCCGGAGACCTGCGCGATTGGCCAATGTTTGGGCACCATCGTCGGATGGACGCGAAGTTCCACCGCCTCGCCCGCCTTGGCCGCGACGCCGAGCAGCTTGATGCGGTAGCCCAGTTCGTCGGCGGCTTCGAGATCCGCCAGCGTGATGGTGCGGATGCCCTCGACATGGATCGCGTCGGGGTCCGGCTGCACGCCGAAGGCGAGCGCGGCCAGCAGGGAGAGCTTGTGCGCCGTGTCGAAGCCGTCGACGTCGAAAGTCGGATCGGTCTCGGCATAGCCGAGCTGCTGCGCCTGATCGAGGCAGGCCTCGAAGGACAGGCCCTCCTCATGCATCCGCGTGAGGATGTAGTTGCAGGTGCCGTTGAGAATGCCGGAGACACGGGCGATCTCGTTGCCGAGCAGTGCCTCGCGCAGCGCCTTGATGACGGGGATGCCGCCGGCGACCGCTGCCTCGAAATAGATCCCGACGTCGTTCGCTTCCGCCGCGCCGGCGAGCGCGACGCCGTGATGGGCGAGCAACGCCTTGTTGGCGGTGATCACGTCGTGGCCGGCGGCGATGGCGGCCTCGACGGCCGCCTTGGCGATGCCGTCATGACCGCCGATCAGCTCGACGAAGACGTCGATGCCGGGATCGCGCGCCAGATCGACCGCATCGTCGAACCAGCGGACGCCGGACAGGTCGCAGTCGCGGTTTCGGGTGCGGTCGCGGGCACTGACGGCAACGACCTCGATCGGGCGGCCGAGCTGGGCAGCGATCGCGTCCTTGCGCCGGGCCAGCATGCGCACCACGCCCGCACCGACCGTCCCGAGGCCGGCGATGCCAATTTTCAGGGGCGGCGCCATAATGTGTCCGAACTCAACAGAAGACCAGGAAGCGGCGCAGCCCGGCAAAGCCGGGTGTCAGCGAACCGCAGCGAGAGGGACGACGTTGTGCAATGTTTCGGCGCCCGTTTCAAGGAAGCGGCGCACGTTGCGCGCGGCCTGCCGGATCCGCTGCTCGTTCTCCACAAGCGCGATACGCACATAGTCGTCGCCATGCTCGCCGAAGCCCACGCCCGGCGCGACAGCGACATCGGCCTTCTCGATCAGCAGCTTGGCGAACTCGAGGCTGCCGAGATGGCGGAACTTCTCGGGGATCGGCGCCCAGGCGAACATGGAGGCCGTCGGCGAGGGAATGTCCCAGCCGGCCTTGCCGAAGCTGTCGACCAGCACGTCGCGGCGCTTGCGGTAGACCGAGCGCATCTCGGCGATGCAGTCCTGCGGACCGTTCAGCGCCGCCGTGGCGGCGACCTGGATCGGGGTATAGGCGCCATAGTCGAGATAGGACTTCACCCGCGCCAGCGCTGCGATCAGCCGGTCGTTGCCGACCGCGAAGCCCATGCGCCAGCCGGCCATGGAGAAGGTCTTCGACATGGAGGTGAACTCCACCGTCACGTCCATCGCGCCCGGCACCTGCAGCACGGAAGGCGGCGGGTTGTCGTCGAAATAGACCTCGGAATAGGCGAGGTCCGACAGCACGATCAGGTCGTGCTTCTTCGCGAAGGCGACGACGTCGCGATAGAAATCGAGATCGGCGACCTGAGCCGTGGGGTTCGACGGGTAGCACAGCACCAGCGCCAGCGGTGACGGGATCGAATGCGCCACCGCGCGCTCCAGCGCGTGGAAGAACTCCGGCCCTGGCTCGCAGGGCACCGAGCGGATCGCCGCGCCCGCCATCAGGAAGCCGAAGGCATGGATCGGATAGGACGGGTTCGGCACTAGGATCACGTCGCCCGGCGCGGTGATGGCCTGCGCCATGTTGGCGAAGCCTTCCTTCGAGCCCAGCGTCGCCACGACCTGCGTGTCGGGATTGAGCTTCACGCCGAAGCGGCGCTCGTAATAGGCCGCCTGCGCCCGGCGCAGGCCCGGAATGCCCTTGGAGGCGGAGTAGCGGTCCGTGCGGGGCTTGCCGATGGTTTCCTTCAGCTTCTCGGCGACATGGGCCGGAGCGTCGAGATCCGGGTTGCCCATGCCGAGGTCCACAATGTCGGCGCCGCCGTTGCGGGCGGTAGCCTTCACGCGGTTGACCTGCTCGAACACATAAGGCGGCAGCCGGCGGATACGGTGGAAATCGGTCATCGGTCTCAGCTCCAAGCCGCCCGATTCAACCGGGATCGGCGCAACGAGCGCTACATATCACTCTTCGCGCGCCCGCACAGCGTGAGATGCCAGCGAAAACGGGCGGAAGCGTGATGATTCTGCCGGCTATTACTGTCCCTGCTCTTCGCTGCCCTGCAGCAATTGCTGCTCGCGCTGCTTGGCGAGGGCCTCAAGGTCGGTCTGCATCTTGGAAGTCTCGGCCGGGGTCATCACCTTGCGCTCGCCGATCTGGGCGGGCGCGCCGAAGCTGGGATAGGCATATTGCTGCGGCGCCGGGCCGGAAACGCCGAACGTGGTCGGCTTCAGCTCCGCCGCCGTCGTGGTGGATGTGGTCGGCAGTGGCGCCGGATCACCAGCGATTGCGGCACCGGGCGAGCCCGGACTGGCGCAGCCGCCCAGGCTGAGTCCCACCGTGGCAGCGACAAACAGCAGGGTCGCGGCCGTGATCGGCGCACCCTTCATCTCCCGGTCACCTTTCACACTCAGCTTCCCCAAGGCATCCCTCCGGCCTCATACGCACTCGCTACAGCCGAGCGGCGCGTCTATGATCACCCACCTATGAACGCACGTACCCGCGGGGACAAGCGGTGAGTCAACGACCCAAGACCGTCAAGCCGGCCACCGGTGCCGCCGACCCGTCCCGTTCGGGCGCCAAGGCGCCCTCCAGCAGCAAGGCCTCGCCGAAAAAGGCCGCGGACGGCGCGGGCCGGGCCCAGCGGCTTGCCGAATCGACGGCCAGACCTCCCGTGCCTTCGGCGGTGAAGGCATCGACGACCGGCGCGGCGAAAGTGGCCCGCGACCGCGGCGCGACCAAGGCGTCCCCCGCGACCCCACCGGCGCAGGCCGCGGCTCCCGCGCCTCAAGCTGCGAAGAAGCCCAAGGCTCCGCCAGCCACGCAGCCTTCTCCGGAAGCACCCAAGCGGGCGGGCAGACGCGCAGCGCCGGTACCTGCGGCCGCCAAAACGGCCATGCCGCCAGTTTCCAAGGCAACCACTCTCAAGACCACCGCCGCCAAACCCACCGCTGCCAAGGCGTCCACGACAAAGGCGGCCCCTCCCCCGCCGGCCGCGCCGGCGAAAAAGCCCACTTCGCCGCCGCCGCGCCGGAAGGCCGCGGTCGCCCCGGCAGAGCCCGCGCCTTCCCGCTACGCCGTGCGCCCCTCGCAGCGCCGTCTGGAGATGCCCCCATCCCAGCCGGCCGCCAACGTCGCCGCACCGAACAAACCCGCCGCGCCAGCCAGGGCCGAGGCGCCCGGTGCGCAGGGAGCCGCCCCCGGCCCGATCAACCTCGAAGCATTCGCCGGCAATCTCGCCCGGCTCGTCGAGGAAGGGGGCAAGGCCATGGCCGCCTATATGCGCCCGCGCGAGGAAGGGCTGGTGCATGACGACGTCGCCGAGGACATCGCCGACGTCATGAAGACCATCGGCAATGTCGCGGAATACTGGCTCGCCGACCCCAAGCGCACGGTGGAGGCGCAGGCGCGGCTGATCGGCGGCTATCTCGAACTGTGGTCCTCCACGCTCAAGCGACTCAGCGGCAAGAAGGCCGAGCCGGTCGCCGAGCCGCCGCCGCGCGACGCGCGCTTCACGGACGCGGAATGGACCACCAACCCGTTCTTCGACACGCTCAAGCAGACTTATCTCCTCACCGCCAACTGGGCGGAGGAGATGGTCGAGGAAGCGGAGATCGACAAGCACACCAAGCATAAGGCGGAGTTCTATGTCCGCCAGATCGCTGGCGCGGTGTCGCCGTCCAATTTCGTGCTGACCAATCCCGAACTGCTGCGCACCACCATCGCCTCCAATGGCGAGAACCTGGTGCGCGGCATGAAGATGCTGGCGGAGGACATCGAGGCGGGCGGCGGCGACCTGAAGATCCGCCAGTCCGACGATTCCAAGTTCAAGGTCGGCGAGAACCTCGCCACCACGCCGGGGAAGGTGATCTTCGAAAACGAGTTGATGCAGCTCATCCAGTACGCGCCGCAGACGGAGAGCGTGCTGGCGATCCCGCTGGTGATCATCCCGCCCTGGATCAACAAGTTCTACGTGCTCGACCTCACCGCGGAGAAGTCCTTCGTGCGCTGGGCGGTGGAGCACGGCGTCACCGTGTTCATGGTGTCCTGGGTCAACCCCGGTCCCGAGCTCGCCGGCAAGGGCTTCGAGGACTACATGACCGACGGCGTGCTTAGGGCGTTCGAGGTGGCGAAGAAGGCCGCCGGCGTAAAGCATTTCCACGCCATGGGCTATTGCGTCGGCGGCACCATGCTGGCGATGACGCTGGCCTGGCTGGCCGCGATGGGAAAGGATGTCGGCGTGCGCACGGTGAGCTTCCTCACCACGCAGGTCGACTTCACCTATGCCGGCGACCTCAAGGTCTTCATCGACGAGGAGCAGATCGCCAATCTCGAGCGCAAGATGCTGGAAGCCGGCGTGATGGAGGGGCGCAAGATGGCGAACGCCTTCAACATGCTGCGGGCCAACGACCTGATCTGGCCCTATGTGGTGAACAACTATCTGAAGGGCCAGGCGCCCTTCCCGTTCGACATCCTGTACTGGAACTCGGATTCGACCCGGCTGCCGGCAACCAACCACTCGTTCTATCTGCGCAACTGCTACCTCGACAACAAGCTGGCGCAGGGCGCGCTGATGCTGGCGGGAAAGCAGCTGGACCTGAAGAAGATCGACTTCCCCACCTACAGCGTCGCCACCCGCGAGGACCATATCGCGCCAGCGGCTTCCGTGTTCCTCGGCGTGCAGCTGTTCGGCAATCCCGGCCGTTTCGTGCTGGCGGGATCGGGCCATATCGCCGGCGTCATCAACCCGCCGGCGCGCGGCAAGTACCTGTACTGGACCGGCGGCGCGCCGAAGGGGAAGCTGGAGGACTGGATCCCCAAGGCCGAGGTGCACCCCGGCTCATGGTGGCCGGACTGGCTGGCGTGGATCGAAAGTGAGGACAGCCGCCGCGTGCCCGCGCGCGCGCCCGGCGGGAATGCATTCAAGCCGATCGAGGACGCGCCGGGCCGCTATGTGAAGGTGAAGTCGTGAGGCGTCTCGTCGCGATTTCCGCATTGCTACTGGCCGACGCGCTGCTCTGCGCCGCGCCGTCGCAAGCCGCCAGCTTCGATTGCGCCAAGGCCAGCGCGCCCGACGAGCGTGCAGTCTGCGCCAATCCGGCTCTTTCCGCACTCGACAGTGAAATGGGCGGGCTGTGGTTCGCCTATAGCCGCCTGCCGATGCTGATGGGCGGCAGTGGCGACCGGCAGGACGAGGCGCGCGCCTTTCTCGCCGCGCGCGCCAAGTGCGGCGGCAATGCCGCGTGCCTGACGACGCTCTACACCGCGCGCATCGCCGCGCTGAAAGGCCAGATCGCGACCTATATCAAAGGCATGCCGCCGCTATAGCGGCGAGCCCTGCCATACCGTCATCCCGCGATTGCCACAGGCAATCTCCGGGATGACGGCCAGCCCGGATCACGGAAACAGCGCGACCTGCTCCAGCCCTGTCGTCTCGGGATAGCCGAGCACGAGGTTCATGTTCTGCACCGCCTGGCCGGAGGCACCCTTCACCAGATTGTCGGTCGTCGAGATGATGATGACGCGGTCGGGCGAGCGGTCCTTGATCACGCCCATGAAGGTCATGTTCGAGCCCTTCACGAAGCGCGACTGCGGCACCTGGCCGAGCGGCAGCAGATGGATGAACGGCTCGCCGGCGTAGAACTCCGACAGCACGCGGCGCACACCCTCCGCCCCGATGCCGGCGGCAGTCTTCACATAGATCGTGGCGTAGATGCCGCGGTTCATGGGAACGAGGTGCGGGGTGAAGCTCGGCACGATGGAGCGGCCGGCGGCCTTGGAATATTCCTGGTCGAGCTCAGCCATGTGGCGGTGGCTGCCGACGCCATAGGCGTGCATGCCCTCTGTCACCTCGGTGTAGAGCAGGTTCTCCTTGGCCGAGCGGCCGGCGCCGGTGACGCCGCTCTTGGCGTCGACGACGATGCTGTCCGGCTCGATCGCGCCGGCCTCGATCAGCGGCACGACAGGCAGGATCGCGGTCGTGGTGTAGCAGCCGGGATTAGCGACCAGCCGCGCCTTGCGGATGTCCTCGCGATACAGCTCGACGAGGCCGTACACCGCCTCCTGCTGCAACTCCAGCGCCTGGTGCGGATGGCCGTACCATTGCTCATAGGCGCCGGGATCGCTCAGCCGGAAATCGGCGGAGAGGTCGACCACCTTGATATGCGGCGCGCTCTCGAAGACGCGCTTGATGACCTGCTGCGTCGTGCCGTGCGGCAGGGCGCAGAAGGCGAGGTCCACGCCCGACCAGTCCACCTCGTCGATGGTGACGAGCGTGGGCAGCACGAGCGGGGCGAACTGCGGGAAGACATCGGCCATGCTCTGGCCGGCCTTGCGGTCGGCAGTGAGCGCGACGATCTCCACACGCGGATGACGCACCAGCAGTCGCACCAGCTCCGCGCCGGTGTAGCCCGAGGCCCCGAGGATGGCGATCCGTGCCTTGCTGTCCGTCATGGTGGCAATCCGTTGATGCGATTGATGTGTCGCCGGCCGCGCAGCCTCCGGAAAGGCCCGCGCATATCGAGCCCGCGCCATTACACCTTCTGCATGTCGGATGAAAGACGCTATATCTGGGCCGCGCGCATAGCCGCCCCGCTTTGTTCACGGAGCGTTCCGGTTTAGGCTGCGAACTGCCATAGTGCTATGCACGTCCGAATCGTGTTCCCGCAAGAGACGAGCCGCTCCTCACCCATGTCGAATTCCGACGACCTTTTCGCCTCCGTTCCCGCCCCGGCCGCGCGCCCCTCCCGTCCCGTCGCCAAACCGACGGAGAAAGGAGAGGCGACCGCCGGAGAGAACGGCTACACGGCCGCGCATATCGAGGTGCTGGAAGGGCTGGAGCCGGTGCGGCGCCGGCCGGGCATGTATATTGGCGGCACCGACGAGAAGGCGCTCCATCACCTGTTCGCCGAGGTGATCGACAATTCGATGGACGAGGCCGTCGCCGGCCACGCCAGCTTCATCGAGGTGGAGCTGACCGAGGACGGCTTCCTCACTGTGACCGACAATGGCCGCGGCATCCCGATCGAGGAGCACCCGAAATATCCCGGCAAGTCGGCGCTGGAGGTAATCCTCACCACGCTGCACGCCGGCGGCAAGTTCGATTCCAAGGTGTATGAGACTTCGGGCGGCCTGCACGGCGTCGGCGTCTCGGTGGTGAACGCGCTGTCCGACGTGCTGGAGGTCGAGGTGGCGCGCAGTCAGGTGCTCTATCGCCAGATGTATTCGCGCGGCCTCGCGCAGGGCCCGATCCAGGAGATCGGCCGCGTGCAGAACCGGCGCGGTACCCGCGTGCGCTTCCATCCCGACGCGCAGATCTTCGGTGAGGCCGCGCGCTTCAAGCCCGCCCGCGTGTTCAAGATGGCGCGCTCCAAGGCGTACCTGTTCGGCGGCGTTGAAATCCGCTGGAGCTGTGACGCCGCGCTGGTGGCCGGGACGGAGATTCCCGAGAAGGCCGTGTTCCGCTTCCCCGGCGGCCTGAAGGACTATCTCGCCGCCGATATCGAGGGCCATACGCTGGTCCATCCCGACATCTTCGCCGGCAAGACCTCGCGCCCCGGCGGACACGGCTCGGCCGAATGGGCCATCGCCTGGCTCGGCGATGCGGATGGCTCGATTTCCTCCTACTGCAACACCATTCCCACCGCCGAGGGCGGTACGCATGAGGCGGGTCTGCGCTCGGTGCTGCTGAAGGGCCTGCGCGATCACGCCGAGCGCACCGGCAACGCCAAGCGCGCCGCCATCATCACCACAGACGACATCATGGCCGGCTGCGCCGCCATGCTCTCGGTCTTCGTCCGCGAGCCGGAATTCCAGGGCCAGACCAAGGAAAAGCTCGCCACCGCCGAGGCCACCCGCATCGTCGAGGCGGCGCTGCGCGATCCGTTCGACCACTGGCTCGCCGGCAATCCCGTCCAGGCGAGCCGCCTGCTCGACTGGGTGATCGAGCGCGCCGACGAGCGCCTGCGCCGCCGGCAGGAGAAGGAAATCTCCCGCAAGACGGCGGTGCGCAAATTGCGCCTGCCGGGCAAGCTGGCGGACTGCTCGAACAACTCCGCCGCCGGCTCCGAACTGTTCATCGTCGAGGGCGACTCGGCCGGCGGCTCGGCCAAGCAGGCGCGCGAGCGCCAAACCCAGGCGGTGCTGCCGCTGCGCGGAAAGATCCTCAATGTCGCCAGCGCCGGCCGCGACAAGCTCGCGCAGAACCAGCAGATCTCCGACCTGATACAGGCGCTCGGCGCGGGCACCGGCGCGCACTACCGCGAGGAAGACCTGCGCTATGAGCGCGTGGTCATCATGACCGACGCCGACGTCGACGGCGCCCATATCGCCTCGCTTCTCGTCACCTTCTTCTTCCGGCAGATGCCGAAGCTGATCGAGAACGGCCACCTCTTCCTCGCCGTGCCACCGCTCTACCGCATCAGCCAGGGCGCCAAGACGCTCTATGCGCGCGACGAGGCACACCGCGACGAATTGCTGGCGAAGGAGTTCTCCGGGCGCGGCAAGGTGGAGATCGGCCGTTTCAAGGGCCTCGGCGAGATGATGCCGGCGCAGCTCAAGGAAACCACGATGAGCCCGAAGTCGCGCATGCTGCTGCGGGTCACTATCGAAGAGGCCGAGCGCGCCGCCACGGCGGATATCGTCGAGCGGCTGATGGGCAACAAGCCGGAAAGCCGCTTCGCCTTCATCTCCGAGCGCGCCGCCTTTGCGGACGAGGAGTTGCTTGATATCTGAGCGCCGTCACCGACGGTCGAAGGCGAGGCGCGCGGCGAGCATCAGGAAGATGCCGCCCGTCGCCATCTGAAAAGCCCGGGCCACCCTTGCCCGGCCGGCGAGCCAGCCGCTCAGCCGTCCGGCGAAGATGCCGACCAGAAGGTTCGCGGCCGTGCCGCCGACGTTGAACACCACGCCCAGCAGCACGAACTGGAGAAAGGTCGAGCCGCGCGCCGGATCGACGAATTGCGGCAGGAAGGCGAGGATGAACACCGCCACTTTCGGGTTGAGCACGTTCACCATCACCGCCTCGCGAAAGGCGCGCCAGGGCGTGTCCCGCCGCCCGGCGGCGGGCGTGAGCAGGAGACCCGGCGAACGGAAGGTCTGCACCGCGAGCCAGACGAGATAGGCGATGCCCGCCCAGCGGATCGCCTCGAAGGCGCCGGGATGGGCAGCCAGCAGTGCCGCCAGCCCCAGCGCCGCCGCCAGCGTATGGATCATGCCGCCCGCCGCGATGCCGAAGCTCGCCGCGATACCGGCCCGCGCGCCCGAGCGCATGCCCTGCCCGAGGCAGAACAGCATGTCGTTGCCGGGGGTGAGGTTCAGCGCCAGCGCCGCCGGCGCGAAGACCAGGAGAGTCTCGACGGGAATGAGCATGACGGGGTCTCTATTCCGCTTCCGGCGCCGCGTCGACGGCGACGATCTCCATCTCGCCGGCCGGCAGGGTGATCTCGTCGCCGACCCATTTGCCCATCAGCGCCCGCGCCACCGGCGAGACCCAGGCGATGCGCCCGTCCTTCGGTTCGGCCTCGTCCTCGCCGACAATGCGGAAGGTGCGGCGCTTGCCGTCCTCGGCCTCCAGCGTCACCGCCATGCCGAAGGTGACCGCCTCGGCCTGCTGCGGCGGATCGACCGGCTCGGCGTTGGCGCGCCGCGCGCTCCAGTACCGCAGCTCGCGCGAAGCCTGCGCCGCGCCGTCGCGGTCGCCCCTCGCGCCGGCTGAGGCCAGCGCCTCGCGATAGCGCGCGGCCTCCCTTTCGATCAGCACCAGGCCGCGCCGCGTGACGAGGTTGCGATTCGGGCTGACCGGCCGCTCGGGCAGCGTGTCGGCCCCGCCGTCTTCCTTAACGAAGGCGCGACTCACGACGCCCTCCCCGTGCGCTCATCCGACGGGGCGCGAAAACCAGCTTCAGAACTCTTGACAGAGGCGAACTTCATTGACTTTCCGGGCTTTATGCCTATGTTGCGTCGCGTCGTCTGACCTTATCCGATCGATGCGCTCCGCGCGAAGACGATGCCATCCGCCCCCGGTTACGGCTCGGGGGGTCCGGTGAGCGGTGCGCTGCCGCAGAATAGACTCCTGATGCCCTTTAATGAACTCGGTCTGAGCAACAAGGTGCTCTCGGCCGTCACCGATGCCGGTTACACCGAGCCGACGCCGATCCAGGCGCAGGCCATTCCGCATGTGCTGGCCCGCCGGGACGTCCTCGGACTTGCCCAGACCGGCACGGGCAAGACGGCGGCCTTCACGCTGCCGATGCTCACCCTGCTCGAACAGGGCCGTGCCCGCGCTCGCATGCCGCGCACGCTGATCCTCGAGCCGACGCGCGAGCTTGCCGCGCAGGTCGAAGAGAACTTCGTCAAATACGGCAAGAACCACAAGCTCAACGTAGCGCTGCTGATCGGCGGCGTCTCCTTCGGCGACCAGGATGCCAAGCTGGTGCGCGGCGTCGACGTGCTGATCGCCACGCCCGGCCGCCTGCTCGACCATGTGGAGCGCGGCCGCCTGCTGCTCTCCGGCATCGAGATCCTCGTCATCGACGAGGCGGACCGCATGCTGGACATGGGCTTCATCCCCGACATCGAGCGCGTCTGCAAGCTGGTGCCGTTCACCCGGCAGACGCTGTTCTTCTCGGCCACCATGCCACCGGAAATCCAGCGCCTCGTCGCGCAGTTCCTGTCCAACCCGGTGCAGATCGAAGCCTCGCGCCCGTCCTCCACCGCGTCGACCATCACCCAGTTGCTCGTCGCCTCCGGCAAGGAGGACTATGAGAAGCGCGAAACGCTGCGCAAGCTGATCACCGAGGCGGACAGCCTCCAGAACGGCATCATCTTCTGCAACCGCAAGAGCGAAGTCGCGGTAGTGTACAAGTCGCTTCAGCGCCACGGCTTCAAGGTGGTCGCCCTGCATGGCGACATGGACCAGCGCTCGCGTATGCAGGCGCTCGACCAGTTCCGCACCGGCGAGGCCAACCTGCTCGTCGCCTCCGACGTCGCCGCGCGCGGTCTCGACATTCCCGCGGTGAGCCACGTCTTCAACTATGACGCGCCGCACCATGCCGAGGACTATGTCCACCGCATCGGCCGTACCGGCCGCGCGGGACGTGCCGGCGCCGCCTTCACCATCGTGACCCCGTCGGACGCAAAGTCGCTCGCCGCGATCGAGAAACTCATCGGCCGCCCGATCGACTGGCTGGAAGGCGCCACGCTCGACGCCCTGCCGCCCTCCGAGCCGCGTGCCCGCCGTGATGGCGGCGGCGAGCGCGGCAAGGGCGGTCGTGGTGGCGGCGAGCGTGCCCGCGAGGAGCGCGCGAGCGAGGAGCGCCGTGGCGCCCGCCCGGCTCGCCGTCGTGTCGAGAAGACCGAGGACGAGCCCGTGGCCGCCGCCGAGGTGACCAGCGCACCGGTTGCCGAGGAACGCGCCCCCGAGGCGGCTCGCAAGCCGCGTAGCCGCACCAAGGCCGCCCCGCGTGGTGATGCGCCGGTTCCCGCGGCTTCGCCCGCACGCGCCGCAGCGCCGCAGCGCGCCCCGGCACCGGCTCGTGCCCCGGTGACGCCGCTCTCGCATCACCGCAGCGAGCGTGCGCCGGTCGACGAGCCGGCGGATACCTCGCACCTGCCGGCCTTCCTGCTCCGTCCGGTGAAGATCAAGGCGGGCTGAAGGGTCTGGCCGCTCGTGGCTCGGGATAGGCCGAGCCGATGGCGGGCTGCACTTGGCCGTGCCTCCTGAAATTGCCGATCAGCGCCTGCCGTGCGACCGGGTTCAGTCGCGCCGCGACCGCGCGCGGGTCGGCATCATGCGGCGGGGATTTCCGGCAGCGGCGATGAGGGCCAAGCGAAGGGCCCGCGCGGCGAGTTCCGCCGCCGCCTCGGCATCGTCCAGAGCCGCATCGGGAAGCGACCAGTAGCTGAAGGTCACCCGGCGTCCCTGCGTCTCATGGACGAAGGGTTCGGCGCCCCGTTCCTTCAGATCGAACGCGAAGGCCGGATCGGTCTTGAGATAGATACGCTCGCCAGCCGCCAGCGCGAACATCACGCCATCGGCGTAGATGCCGATCCCGCCGAACATCCGCCGGCAGCGCACGGGACGAAAGGCCGCGAAGATGTCGGAAATCGCCGCCTCGTCCATGTCCGCTCCGTCGGTCAGGCGTGCGCGTCGGCAGGTTCCGAACGCACCGGCGTGATGGCGACGGACTCGCCGCAGCCGCAGGCGGATGTCTGGTTGGGATTGTTGAAGACGAACTGGGCCGAGAACTTGTCGGTCTTGAAGTCCATCTCGGTGCCAAGCAGGTACAGGATCGCCTTGGGGTCGATCAGCACCTTCACGCCCTTGTCCTCGACCACCTCGTCGAACCGCCCCGCTTCCTCGGCGAATTCCACGGTGTATTCCATGCCGGCGCAGCCGCCGTTCTTCACCCCGACGCGCAGGCCGGCGACAGGCTTTTCGGAACGCGCGATGATCGACCGCACGCGCTCGGCGGCGGCTTCGGTAAGCGTCATCACGGCGGGACGCGGGCGGACAGGACGCACGGTCGCTTCGGTCATTTCGTCGTCTCCTAATCGACGCCGGTTAAAGGCCGGCGGATCGGTTCGCCTAAAATGGGGCAGTCCGCCGCCGGACACAAGATCGCCCGGCGCGGATCAGCCATGGCAACGGCGAGAAGATCGATTTTCTGAAGAGTCTTCCCGCTGCCCTTTGCCGTCATCCCGGACGGCCGAAGGCCGATCCGGGATCGCGTGGAATTGGTGAGCGATCCCGGCGCTCCGCTGCGGCCAGGATGACGTCTGCAATGGGAAGCTCAATAATTCGGCCACAGCCCCGGCGTGGCGAGTTCCACGAGATGGCGATCGGGATCGCGGAAATAGAGGCTGATGCCCCCGCCCTTCCAGTCGACCCGGCTCTCGATCTCCACCCGGTGCGCAGCGAGATGCGCCACCCACCGCTCGACCGAGCTCTCAGGAATCGCCAGCGCGTAATGCAGCGGCCCATGCCCGTCATGCGGGGGAATGGTGCCTTCCGCCATCACGACGGGCACCAGCGTCGCGCCGCGCTGGAACAGCAGCAGCACGCTCGCCGGCCCAGCATTATAGGCGCAGAAGCGGGCGTCGGCGATCATCGGCCTGAGGCCGAGCACGCCCTCATAGAAGGCACGGGCGGCCTCGATGTCGTCGACATAGAGCCCGGTCTCCAGCACGCCGGAGATTGGTGGCGGCACCGGCCCTTCCGCCATCGCGCTCACCAGAGGTTGAGCGACAGCCGCGCTTCCTCCGACATCCTGCCCTGGTCCCAGGGCGGGTCGAAGGTGAGGTTGACGGTGACGCCCGACACGCCGCCGACGCTCGCCACCGCGCCTTCCACCATGCCGGGAAGCTCGGCGGCGGAGGGGCAGTTCGGCGTGGTCAGCGTCATCTCGACGGCGACCTGCCGGTCGTCGGCGATGTCGACCTTGTAGATGAGGCCGAGCTCATAGATGTCGACCGGGATTTCCGGATCGTAGACGGTCTTGAGCGCCGCGACGATGTCGTCGGTCAGTTGCTCGAGCTCCTGCGCCGGGATCGCGGAATCGACCGCCGGTGCGTTCGGGCCGTCCGAAGCTTGCATCTCGCTCATGCGAAGAGGTCCTGAGCCTTGATGAGGGCGTCGGCGAGCACGTCGACTTCCTCATGCGTGTTATAGAGCGCGAACGACGCCCGGCACGTCGCCGTTACACCATATCGCCCCAGAAGCGGCATCGCGCAATGGGTGCCGGCGCGAACCGCCACGCCGGCGCGGTCGATGATGGTCGCGATGTCGTGCGGATGCGCGCCCTTCACGTCGAAGGCGAAGATCGCGCCCTTGCCCGGCGCATTGCCATAGATGGTCACGGAATTGATCCGCGACAGCCGCTCCTTGGCATAGGCGCCGAGCGAGGCCTCATGCGCGGCGATGCGCTCGCGCCCGAGGCTTTCCATGTAGACCAGCGCCTCGCCGAGGCCGATGGCCTGCACGATGGGCGGCGTGCCGGCCTCGAAGCGGTGCGGCGGCTCGCCATAAGTCACGCCGTCCTCGGTGACGGTGCGGATCATCTCACCGCCCCCTTCATAGGGCGGCAGCTTGTCCAGCAGCGCCCGCTTGCCATAGAGCACGCCGATGCCGGTCGGGCCGTAGAGCTTGTGGCCGGTGACGCCGTAGAAATCGACGTCGAGATCGACCACGTCGACCGGCATGTGCACCGCCGCCTGCGCGCCGTCGACCACCACCACCGCGCCGACCTCATGCGCCAGCCGGGCGATTTCCTTGACCGGCGTCACCGTGCCGAGCACGTTCGACATATGGGTGACGGCGACGATCCTGGTGCGCTCGGTCAGCAGCGCCTTGTAGGCCTCAAGGTCGAAGGCGCCGTCTTCCGTCACTGGCACCCATTTGATCACCGCGCCCTTGCGCTCGCGCAGATAGTTCCACGGCACGATGTTGGAGTGGTGCTCCATGATGGAGAGGATAATCTCGTCACCCTCCCTGATCGACTGGCCGAGCGAGGAGGCCACGAGATTGATCGCGCCCGTCACCGAGCGGGTGAAGATCACCTCTTCCAGCGTCGGTGCATTAAGGAAGGCGCGGCAGCGCTCGCGCGCCTGCTCATAGGCCTCGGTCATCGCATTGGCGAGGAAATGCAGACCGCGATGGACGTTGGAATATTCGTTCTCATAGGCGAAGCGCATGCGGTCCAGCACCTGCACCGGCTTCTGCGCCGAGGCGGCATTGTCGAGATAGACCAGAGGCTTGCCGTAGACCTCTTTCGACAGGATGGGGAAATCCTGCCGCACGCGGGCGACGTCATAGGTGCCGTTGGCAACGGCGGGGTGGATGGTGGTCATGTCTCGACCTTTACTGTCACCGGGCGGGAGACGAGCATCCTTCGAGGCTCGCTTCGCTCGCACCTCAGGATGACGTCGCATCCGAGAGCAGCGTCATCGCCCCATCGAAAAGAACACCGTCATCCTGAGGTGCCCGGGCAAAGCCCGGGCCTCGAAGGATGTCAGCAGAAGATGCAGGTCACCCCCGCGCCTTCAGCCAGGCTTCCGCCTGCTCCACCAGCGCCTCGCGCAGCCCGTCATGCTCGACGGTCTCGATCGCCTCGCCGACGAAGGCCTGCACCAAGAGGCTCTGCGCCTCCTTCAGCGGAATGCCGCGGGCGCGCAGGTAGAACAGCAGCTCGTCGTCGATGGCGCCGCAGGTAGCGCCATGGCCGCACTGCACGTCGTCGGCGAAGATCTCCAGCTCCGGCTTGTTGTCCATCTCCGCGTCGTCGCCGAGCACCAGCGCGCGGCTCATCATCCGCCCGTCGGTCTTCTGCGCCGCCTGGCGGACGACGATCTTGCCCTGGAACACGCCGCGCGACGAATTGTCGAGCACATGCTTGAACAGTTCGCGGCTCTCGCAGCCCGGCACCTGATGGTCGACGAACAGCGTCGAATCCGCGTGCTGGCGGCCGCTCAAGAGCACCGCGCCGTTGAAGCCGACATGGCTGTCCTCGCCCGACAGCGTGGCGTAGAGCGAGGTGCGCGCCACGCCGGCGCCGACGCCGAAGGTGAAGGCGTGCACCTGCGCCTGCCGCCCGACATCGAACAGGATGGTCGAGAGGTGGATCGCGGTGGTGCTGTCACGCTGCAGGCGCACCACGTCGAGATGCGCCTCGTCGCCCACCACGAACTCGGTGGCGCTGTTGGCCTGGTAGGCCATGCCTTCCGGCCCCTCGAAGCTCTCGGCGAAAGTGAGCCTGGAGCCGGCGCCGACCACCACCAGCGAGCGGGCATAGCTCGCCGCCGGGGCATGGCCGGCGAAGACATGGGCGACATGGATCGGGCGGTCGATCTCGACGCCCGGCGCGACGGTGACGATGACGCCGTCGCGGGCGAGCGCGGTGTTGAGCGCCAGCGCCGCGTCATAGCGGCCCGGAACGATGCCGCCGACG
Organism: Ancylobacter sp. VNQ12; assembly: GCF_049445835.1. Classification (NCBI taxonomy): domain Bacteria; kingdom Pseudomonadati; phylum Pseudomonadota; class Alphaproteobacteria; order Hyphomicrobiales; family Xanthobacteraceae; genus Ancylobacter; species Ancylobacter sp. VNQ12. The sequence goes on from NZ_JBMSDU010000004.1 coordinate 93,406, forward strand.
CGGCTCAGCACCTCATCGCCGGCCGCAATGGCGGCCGACAGGGTGGTGACGGTCAGCCCGTCTTCCAGCCCGGCGAGATCGGAGAGTTCAGGCAGCACGCGGCCATTGGCGACGACGATGCGGCGGGCGTCGACCTCGCGCAGCACTTTTGCGCGCGCGTCGGCTTCAGCCACCGCGGCGGTGCCGGCGACCGGTACGGCCTCGCGCATCAGCGTGCGCAGGTCGGTGTACTTCCATTCCTCGACGCGCCGGTGCGGCAGGCCGTGTTCGGCGAAGCTGCGGGCGGCGGCGCGGCGCAGATCGCCGAGCCGGTCGCCACCAGCCGGCAGCCCATCGAAGGAGGCGATCAACGCCTGCTCGGCCGGGGTCCGGATCGGACGGATTTCGGCGTTCATCTCATCCACCTCACGCCGCGTCCTGCTGGTACTCGGCATAGCCATTGGCTTCGAGTTCCAGCGCCAGCTCCTTGCCGCCCGAGCGCACGATGCGGCCCTTGTGCATGACATGCACGAAGTCCGGCACGATGTGGTTCAGCAGGCGCTGGTAGTGGGTGATGACGATCATCGCGCGGTCGGGCGAGCGCAGCGCGTTCACGCCCTCGGACACCACCTTGAGCGCGTCGATGTCGAGGCCGGAATCGGTCTCGTCGAGGATGCACAGCTTGGGCTGCAGGATCGCCATCTGCAGGATCTCGGCGCGCTTCTTCTCGCCGCCGGAGAAGCCGACATTGACGCCGCGCTTCAGCATGTCCTGGTTGATGCCGAGGCTGCCGGCGCGCTGCTTCACGAGGCGCAGGAAGTCCGGGGTGGAGACCTCCTCCTCGCCGCGCTTCTTGCGCTGGGCGTTCAGCGCCGAGCGCAGGAAGGTCATGGTGGCGACGCCGGGCACCTCGATCGGGTACTGGAAGGCGAGGAAGATGCCCTTGGCGGCGCGCTCGTCGATCTCCAGATCCAGCAGGTCCTCGCCGTCGAACGTCACCGAACCCTCGGTGACCTCGTAGTCTTCCTTGCCGGCGAGGATGTAGGACAGCGTCGACTTTCCGGAGCCGTTCGGCCCCATGATGGCGTGCACCTCGCCGGGGTTCACCGTCAGCGACAGGCCCTTGAGGATTTCCTTGCCGTGATCGCCGTCGATCTTGGCGTGGAGGTTGTCGATTTCGAGCATGGCCATTTCGTTCGGTCCGTATCTGGAGCGCGTCGTCCCGCGAGGGGCGCGCTGAAATCTGGGAAGCGATCCCGGAGCACGGCCGTGCCGCGTCCGGGATGACGGTATTGAGGGGCTAGCCCACCGAGCCTTCGAGGCTCACCGAGATCAGTTTCTGCGCCTCGACGGCGAACTCCATCGGCAGCTGTTGGAGCACGTCCTTGACGAAGCCGTTGACGATCAGCGCCGTCGCTTCCTCGGGATCGAGGCCGCGCTGGCGGCAGTAGAACAGCTGGTCGTCGGAGATCTTCGAGGTGGTCGCCTCGTGCTCGAACTGCGCGCTCGAATTCTTCGACTCGATATAGGGCACGGTATGCGCCCCGCACTTGTCGCCGATGAGCAGGCTGTCGCAATTGGTGAAGTTGCGCGCACCGGTCGCCTTGCGGTGCGCCGAGACGAGACCGCGATAGGTGTTGTCCGAGTAGCCCGCCGCGATGCCCTTGGAGATGATGCGGCTCGACGTGTTCTTGCCGAGATGGACCATCTTGGTGCCGGAATCGACCTGCTGGCGCCCGTTCGAGATGGCGATCGAGTAGAACTCGCCCTGCGAATTGTCGCCGCGCAGAATGCAGCTCGGGTACTTCCAGGTGATCGCCGAACCGGTCTCCACCTGCGTCCAGGAGATCTTGGAGCGGTCGCCACGGCAGTCGCCGCGCTTGGTGACGAAGTTGAAGATGCCGCCCTTGCCGTCCTTGTCGCCGGGGTACCAGTTCTGCACCGTCGAGTACTTGATCTCGGCGTCGGCCAGCGCCACCAGCTCGACCACGGCCGCGTGCAGCTGGTTCTCGTCGCGCTGCGGCGCGGTGCAGCCTTCGAGGTAGCTCACATAGGCGCCCTCGTCGGCGATGATCAGCGTGCGCTCGAACTGGCCGGTGTTGCGCTCATTGATGCGAAAATAGGTCGAGAGCTCCATCGGGCAGCGCACGCCCTTCGGCACGTAGACGAAGGAGCCGTCGGAAAACACCGCCGAATTCAGCGTGGCGAAGAAGTTGTCCGTCACCGGCACGACCGAGCCGAGATACTTCCTCACCAGCTCCGGGTACTCGCGGATGGCTTCGGAGATCGGCATGAAGATCACGCCGGCCTTGGCGAGCTCCTCCTTGAACGTCGTCGCCACCGAGACCGAATCGAACACCGCGTCGACCGCGACCCGAGCCCTGCCATTACCTTCGCCGCCGCTGCTGGCGATGCCGAGCAGCGCGTCGCGCTCGCGCAGCGGGATGCCGAGCTTCTCATAGGTGGCGAGAATCTCCGGGTCGATCTCGTCGATCGACACCGCCGCCTTCTTCTTCGGCGCGGAATAGTAATAGAGGTCCTGGTAATTGATCGGCGGGTAGCTCACCCGCGCCCAATCCGGCTCGCGCATGGTCTGCCAGCGGCGGAAGGCCTCAAGACGCCATTCCAGCATCCATTCCGGCTCGTCCTTCTTGGCCGAAATGAAGCGGACGGTATCTTCGTCGAGACCCTTGGGAGCCTTCTCCGACTCGATATCGGTGAAGAACCCGTACTTGTACTGATCGACATCAATGGAGCGGACCTGGTCCACTGTCTCCTGTACGGCCGGCATCGTCTCATCTCCTCTCCCACGCGGGTTCAAGGCCCGCGGGTTCAGGCCAACACTTCACTCACCAACGCACGCGCCTCACGCTGCCGCGCGGCGACGCAACAGACCCGGCATCACGCGGCGGAACGCGCCGAGGGCCCGGTTCACATCCTCTTCCCCGCTCGACCATCCGAAGGACAGCCGGAAGGCGGAACGCGCGATGCGTCCCGGCACGCCCATGGCGGCCAGCACATGCGAGGCCGCAACCTTGCCCGACGAACAGGCCGAGCCGGCACTCGCCGCAAGGCCCGCAAGATCGAGCGCGATCACCATCGTTTCGGCCGGCACGCCCGGCAGCGACAGGCACGAGGTGTTCGGCAAACGGTCGACATCGCCGACGAGCAGCACGAGCTCGGGGAATTCGCACCTTAGAGCGCTTTCAAGCCGCTCGCGCAAGGCAGCGATACGTATTTGTTCTGATTCTAAACTAGCTCCGGCCGACTGCGCCGCGACGCCGAAAGCGGCGATGGCCGGCACGTTCTCGGTGCCGCCGCGACGCCCCCGTTCCTGGCCCCCGCCGGCGAAGACGGGAGCGGGACGAAGATCGGGATCAGCCATCACCAGAGCGCCCGCACCGGGCACTCCGCCGATCTTGTGCGCCGAAACAGACACGAGATCGACGCCGAGATCGCGGATGGAAACAGAAATACGCCCGGCCGCCTGCACCGCATCGGTGTGAACCAGCGCCCCGTGCTCATGGGCCCGGCGCGCCACCTCGGCAATCGGCTGGATCACGCCGGTTTCGTTGTTCGCCAGCATGACCGACACCAGCGCGCGGCGCCCGGCAGCCGACTGAAGCTCAAGCGCCGCATCGAGGGCCGCGAGCGAGACACGCCCACGCGAATCCACCGGCAGAACCTCCACCCGCTCGGCGGGGAAGCGATGGCCACGCAGCACCGCCGCATGCTCGACCGCGCTGACGATCAGCGCGTCGCACCGCTCGGGCACCACGCCGCGCTGATAGTCCGGCGTCAGCGCCAGCGTGTCGGCCTCCGTACCGCCGGACGTGAACACAACGCCGCGCGGATCGGCACCGACCAGCGCCGCGACACGTGCCCGCGCTGTATCCATCACAAGACGCGCGGCGCGGCCCTCGCCATGCACCGACGAGCCGTTGCCGGTCGCGTCGAGCGCATCCAGCAAAGCCGCCCTCGCCTCGGGACGCACCGGGGCAGTCGCGTTGTGATCGAGATAGGTACGTTCGTTCATTTACCAGCCGTCGACATGGGCCCGGGCTCGAAATCTGCCCTTCGCGACCTATATAGTCACCAGATGCCTGTTCCGCCTGCCCTCTGTGCGAAAAGCTTGCAAAATAAGGCAGCGTCCTTCATAGGTTGGCTTCCGTCATCTGCGAAGGGGCGCAGGTTGTGGGCGCAGCCTGCACAACCTAACGCTGAATATTAGAATTATTCTAATAAGTTAGGGTTCGCACCCCATATCGTCAAGGCGCCTGCGGTAAAATGTAGTTCCCGACGTCGGGCGTAGTGGCAAAGCCATTCCACCGCTCCTCCGACAGAACACACTCCCCCGCGCCGCATCCAAGGTCTCGATCTACATGCCTGAGGTCATTTTCACCGGCGAGAAGGGGCGGCTCGAGGGTCGCTACCAGCCGGCCAAGACGCGTCACGCGCCCATCGCCATCATCCTGCATCCGCACCCGCAGTTCGGCGGCACGATGAACAATCCGGTGGTCTACAACCTCTACTACCAGTTCGTGAATCGCGGCTTCTCCACGCTGCGCTTCAACTTCCGCGGCGTCGGCCGCAGCCAGGGTTCGTTCGACCACGGCCAGGGCGAGCTGGCGGATGCTGCCGCCGCACTGGACTGGGCGCAGTCGATCAATCCGGACGCGCGGGCCTGCTGGATCGCCGGCTTCTCGTTCGGCGCGTGGATCGGCATGCAGCTTCTGATGCGCCGTCCCGAGGTGGAAGGCTTCATCTCCATCGCCGCGCCGGCGAACCTCTACGACTTCTCGTTCCTCGCGCCCTGCCCGTCCTCCGGCCTGTTCGTGCATGGCGACAAGGACGCGGTGGTGCCATTCTCCGCCGTCACCGGCCTCGTCGAGAAGCTGAAGACGCAGAAGGGCATCGTCATCGAGCAGCAGACCGTGGCCGAAGCCAACCACTTCTTCGACGGCAAGACCGAGGATCTGATGGAGGTGGTCGGCGCCTATCTCGACAAGCGCCTGCCGGGCACCGCGAAGAAGACCAGCGCCGCCTGAGCGCCCTCGAAACCTTGAACGACAAAAGGCCCGGCGCTCACCACGCCGGGCCTTCTGCATTCGGGGAGAATTGTTCGATCAGTTCAGCACGAGCCGGGTCGGCTCGGTGACGGTGATCACATCGCCGCTGCGGACGATCTCGACCGTGCGGGTGTCGCCGTCCACCGCGCCGGGCACGGAGAAGCTGACCGCCTGTTCGGGCTTCAGCGTCGCGGCGACGCGAACCGGCGCACCATCGGCGACGCTGAGCGTGGCGACGACGTGATAGCCGTCATTCGCCGGCGTGTAATAGGCGACGCCCTTCACATAGCCGAGCTGGATCGGCTGGGCGGTGGCGGGACGAAGGCCCGCGGCCTTGTCGGAAGCCCGCACCGGGGCGATGACGGCGACGGCGATAAGCCCACCCGCTACGGCGAGGGGCAGGATGTCGCGAATGAGGCTGCGCATCTCGATTGCTCCAAGTTCTGTCCAGGCGTGTTGATAGGAAGCTGCCTGCCTGGCGAGCCGGACTTCCGGGAGCCCTCAAGATACGCAATATATTGTGCATTGCATCATCGGCTTTTGCATCGCACCAATGCATTTCAGGAATACTGCGACAAACTGGACGTAGATTAAATTTTTCTGAAGCTCGCCTTCAGCTTCGCTGCAGCAGCGCGGCAGTGATTTGCATCAGGGGTGCAGCCGATGGCGGCAGGCTCAAGTCGCCGTGCCGCTCGCCACGATGATCCCGCCGGTCAGGGGCGCGGGCACGCCGGTCGTGGTCGGGAAGCTCAGCGGCAGGCCGCGCAGCGCGCGCACCGCCAAGAAGGCGAAAGCCTGCGCTTCCATGTCATCGATCGACCAGCCGACCTTCTCGGCAGTCACCGTCTCGATGCCGGTCCGTGCGCTGAGCATGCGCAGCAGCGTCGCATTATGCGCACCGCCGCCTGCAACGATCAGTTGCGTGGGCGTTGCCGGCAGAAAGCGCAGCACGGCAGCGCAAGCACTCGCGCTCACTGCCGTCAGGGTCGCCGCTCCGTCCGCGGTGTTCATGGCGTCCAGCCCGGCATGTTCCGCGACCCAGGCACGGAAATCGTTGCGGTCCAACGACTTGGGCGGCGGACGGTGGAAGAACGGGTGAGCCAGCAGGCGCTCGACCACCGCTTCATCGACGGCCCCCTGAGCGGCAATCGCACCGTCCTCGTCGAAGGGCAGATCGGTTCGGGATTTCACGAAATCGTCGACCAAGGCATTGGCCGGGCCGGTGTCGCAGGCGATCGGGTCGCTCATGCCGTCGACATAGGTAACGTTCGCCACCCCGCCGAGATTGAGAATGAGCAGCGGCCTGGCCGGTCCCAGCCCCCGCGCCAGCGCCCGGTGATAGACTGGCACCAAGGGCGCCCCTTGCCCGCCGGCGGCGACGTCGGCCGCGCGCATGTCATAGACCAGCGCGGCGCCGTCCCCCGTCGTCATACCGCGCACCGCGCGTGCAAGGGCGGGTCCATCGCCAATCTGGACGGTCAGCCCGATTTCAGGCCGGTGCAGCACGGTCTGGCCGTGATAGCCGATGACATCCACATCACGATAGGCTGGGAATTCCTTGAGAAAGCTTGCTAAAGCCAGCACATGGCGTTCGGTCGACAACCGTTCGGCCCGTTTGAGGATGCCCGGCCGGTCGTGGCGGTCGGTCATGCCGCGCGCATCGGCAATCGCCCGGAAGAGCAATTCCCGTGTCTCCGGCGCATAGACATAGGTCCGGCCCGGCCCGAAGCTCGCGACACGCTCGCCATCGGTTTCGATCAGCGCCACGTCGACGCCGTCGAGCGAGGTTCCGCTCATCAGGCCGATCGCCTTCAGGGGACGCACCATCATCGTTCCTCGATTGCGTTGCGCCGGGCGAGCGCTTCGGGGTGCTTTCGCCGCGCGAAGCTGATACATCCACCGCGCACGAAATCCGCCTTGCCGGGCCGAAGCCGTGCGCGAAGCTGATAGCTAATTCGACCGTTCCTAACATGGCGTTGATGCCCGCAGGCCCGAGATGAGCAAGTTCAAATCCGATTTCCTCCGCACCCTGGACGAGCGCGGCTTCATTCATCAGATCTCCGATGAATCCGGCCTCGACGAGCTGTTCGCGAAGGAGACCGTCTCGGCCTATATCGGCTTTGATCCGACGGCGCCGAGCCTGCATGCCGGCGGGCTCATCCAGATCATGATGCTGCACTGGCTGCAGCAGACCGGCCACCGCGCCGTCTCGCTCATGGGCGGCGGCACTGGCATGGTCGGCGACCCCTCCTTCAAGGAGGAAGCGCGCAAGCTGATGACGGTCGAGACGATCGAGGAGAACATCGCCTCGATCAAGCGCGTGTTCTCGAACTACCTCAGCTATGGCGAAGGACCTTCCGACGCGCTGATGATCAACAATGCCGACTGGCTGCGTGATCTCAACTACCTCGAATTCCTGCGCGACGTCGGTCGGCATTTCTCGGTCAACCGTATGCTGTCCTTCGACAGCGTGAAGACCCGGCTGGATCGCGAGCAGTCGCTGTCCTTCCTCGAATTCAACTACATGATCCTGCAGGCCTATGACTTCGTCGAGCTTGCCAGGCGCTACGACGTGCGCCTGCAGATGGGCGGCTCCGACCAGTGGGGCAACATCGTCAACGGCATCGATCTCGGCCACCGCATGGGCACCGGGCAGCTCTACGCGCTGACCTCGCCCCTGCTCACCACCGCTTCCGGCGCCAAGATGGGCAAGTCGGTCAACGGCGCGGTGTGGCTGAATGCCGACATGCTCGGCGCCTACGAGTTCTGGCAGTACTGGCGCAATACCGAGGATGCCGACGTCTCCCGCTTCCTCAAGCTCTACACCACCCTGCCGATGGACGAGATCGCCCGGCTGTCGCAGCTGGCCGGCTCGGAGATCAACGAGGTCAAGAAGATCCTCGCCACCGAGATCACCGCCATGCTGCACGGCCGCGCGGCGGCCGAGGCGGCGGCCGAGACCGCGCGCAAAACCTTCGAGGAAGGCGGCCTCTCCGCCGACCTGCCGACGGTCGACGTGCTGTCGACGGAACTTGAGGCCGGCATCGGCGTGCTGGTCGCCTTCGCGGAGAAGACCGGGCTGGTCGCCTCCAATGGCGAGGCGCGCCGGCAGGTCAAGAGCGGCGGGCTCAAGGTGAACGACGCTACCGTCACCGACGACAAGCAGGTGCTGACCGCGCGGGACCTGACGCCGGAAGGCGTCATCAAGCTCTCCTTCGGCAAGAAGAAGCACGTTCTGCTTCGGCCCGTCTGACGACAGATCGACGTTTCCACGAACGAATGGCCGGGCTCGTCCCGGCCATTCGCGTTTCATCGCTACCGGGTTGGAATGACCGCGGGCGGTGTCGGATCGGGCGCCTGGCGGTATTCGAAGATCTTGCGCAGGAAGCCGGGCGCGACAGCCGAAATGGGGTTCATCCGTAGTGTCGGCCCCGACAGCGGCCCGACGATCTCATAGGTCACGCCGACGAGTCCCTCATTGGGCCCACCCCCGAGGAAGAATCCCAGCACCGGCAGCTTGCTGAACAGATTGTTCAGCCCATAGGCCGGCACATAGGTGCCACGCACCGAGACGCGATCATTGGCGAAATCGAGGTTGCCGTCGAAGGTCGAGCCGATCGACGGGCCCCAGATGGCGCCGTCCTTGATGTTCAGCTGCTGGGAACTGCGCACGAACTCCACCTGAAGCTTGCGGAACGCCACCACCCCGCCGGGCGCGGGGCGGCCGTCGCTGCCGCGCCCGGGAGCCGCCGCCATCAGCCGGTCGAGCCCCGGTTCGCCGCGAATGGTGAAGTCGCGCATGTTGACCACGCCCGCCTGAGGCGAGCCGTCGCCACGCGGGCCGTCGACATTGATCCAGAGATCGCCGCCATAGATGCGGGCGTAGAGATTGATGAAGCGCAGCAGCGCGCCGGCATCGGTGGTCGCCACGCTCAGCTGTGGCCGATCGGAACCCTTGCTGACCAGCTCGCCGGTCACGCCGCCGTCGCGCCCCACCAACCCGCCGAGCGAGAAGGCGGTCAGCGTACCGGCGCGCCGCGACAGCCGCAGCACGACCTGGCGCATGGTCTCGCCATTGTTGCCGGTCACGACGTCGAGCTTCACGTCGAGGTCGATGTCCAGCGGCTTTTCATCCTTGCGCCCGGCTATCGGTGCCTCAAGCAGGTTCTTCAGGAAAGCGCGGGCCTCGATGACCTCGCCGCGCACGGTGATCTTCATCGTGCCGTCGACATTCTCGACCTTCACGCTCGCCTTGTCGCCGTCGGAAAGCTGGAAGGTCGGAAGGTTGGCGCTGATCAGGGAGGCTTTCGAATCGAGTTCGACGGCGCCCTTGATGTTGACGCCCGGCCCGGTAACGACGAGATCGTCGAGGCGCGTGCCGCTATTGGTCACCGTCGCCTTTGCCGTGAGCCGCGCGGGCTTGCCCGCAGGCTTCGACCATCCGGGAACAAGCTCTGCCAGCCGGGTGGCCGTCAGGTCGAGGTCGACATCGGCGGATTTGCTCTTGGGCCCGATCGTACCGGTGAGCTTGACCCCGACCGTCCCCGAAAGGCCGGCGAGATCGAGGTTCAGCTTGGTACGTGCCGCGTCATCAAGATTGGCCGCCACCACGAAGGTCGCATCGCCGACTTTCGGCCTGGTGACCTCAAAGCTCGCCGGCGCGCCGCCCAGCTTGCCGTCGCCGCGCAGCACGGTGGCGGCCGGCGTCATAAAGGCGCGGATCGTCGCGTCGTCGAGCTTCTGGCCAAGGAAAACCTTGTCTGCGCTGAAGTCCGTCAGATCTGCCTCGAAGGCGTAGTCGACATCGGCGGGCGTTATGTGGTTCGACAGCGTGAGGTTGACCTGCGCCGTGCCGTTGATGGTGCCCCGCACCGCAGCCGGGTCTATCTGCTCGCTCGAAACCCCGCGCAGGGGCGGCATGGCCGCAAGTTCCACCGCCGCCGCCGCCGGGCCATCCAGCTGCACCACCACCTTGGCAGGCGGATCCTTCATTGCGGTCTCCGGCACGTCGAAAACCGTCTGCGACAAATTCAGCTTGCGCCCGTCGGGCGTGTCGACCGTGCCGTTGAGGGCGGTCACGTGCACGCTTCGGGCATTTCCCTGCACGGAGACGCTCGCTCCCTTGACCGCGGGAAGCTCCGGAACCGGATGCAGCTCCGCATTGCTGCCTTCGATGTTGATCGAGATGGCCTCGGGCGGCAGCTTCCACTCCGGATTGCCGACCGAACCGAGCGGCATGTTCAGGGAGAAGTCGGCGCGGGTCACGTCGCCAGAGATGATGTGGTCGTAGATCCAGCTGCGAACTTCCGGAACGGCGGTGATCGGCCACATGCGCTTCAGCGCCGAAACCGGCATCGGCGTCATGCTGACATCGAGGTTGAACGTCGGTTCGGGGGTGCCGAGGTCGACGGCGCCGCCCAGTGTCAGGCTACCCAGCGGGCCCTTGAGCGTGCCCTTGGGCACGGTAAAGCGTCGGGCGACGGGGTCGTACAGCCCCTCCAGCGCAATGTCATCGAGAACGAAGGGCGGTTCCTTCTGCGCATGCGCCCCGCCGCCGGCGAAGCTCGCCCGTGCCGTGCCGATCCTGGTCCGCCACGTGCCGTCCGGCAACTCGGAGACCGTGGCGGCGATCTCGGCTGCAAAGGAGCCCGCCTGAATAATCAGCGGCTTGACGTCGATCTCGTGACGCACCGGATCGAAGCTGAAGGCGAGCGATGCTTCGTCGATGATCATCCGGCTGGCGTCGTCCGAGCCGAACTGCAACTCGCCCGCGCCCGCCTCGAGGCGTCCCTCACTTCCCACCAGCGTGCCGGCGGTGTCGATATGCGCCGTGAAGTCCAGTGAGAGCGGCGACGTCGCCAGCACGTCGGCGTCGGCCTTGCCCGCAGCGAGCAGGAGATCGCGCGGGGCGAGGTCACGGATGGAGAGCGCAAGCGCCCGCTGACCGCCGACCAGTGCGCCGATGGTGGCTCGCGCCGACCACGGTCCGTCGGTCCCGCCGGACTTGACGTCGAAGGCAAGGCCGCCGACCTCGGGACGCGACATGCTGAGATCGATGTCGTCGAATGTCCATTGCCGCCCGGTCAGTTCGCTGCGAACCACCAGGACGCCCTCTTTCAGGCCGACGCTTTCGAGATCGCCGCCATCGAAGCCGCCGCGGTCGATACTCTCGGCAAGTGCAGCGAGGCCCGCGAGCCGGATCGGGCCGAGCGGCGAGGCCACCTTGTCGCCCGACGCCGCCGCTGGTGCCTGTACCCCCGCCGGGGTGCCACCCGTCCGGGGCGCCTGTGCAACCGGAACGCTGGCAGGCGCGTCCTCCGGCCCGGCCGCCGGCGCGGACGTCTCGACGACCTGCGGCGCCTGCAGCGACTTGCCGCCCTCCGTCGAAATGGCGATAGCGCCCTGCTCATCGATGCGCACCGTCACCTTGACGCCGACGAGATCGACGCGGCGTGGCCGCATGGCCCAGGGGAACAGCGTGTCCTGCATCTCGACATCGGCCTGCGGCGCCCTGGCGATGACCGCGCCGTCGGCGTCGCGCACGACGATGTTGCTCGCGCGCAGGACCATGCCGCCATCGACGGCGCGATCCGCCGTGATCTCGCCGATGCCGACCGTCTGGCCCGGGCCGAGGCGGGCCTCCAGCGCTCGCTCCACATAGGGACGCGCCATGTCCACGGTCAGGATGCCGAGGGAGAACAGCAGATAGACGACGGCCGCCGCCGCCATGACGAGACCGGCCATGCCGCCGCCGGACCAGCCGCAGATGCGCAGCCACCGGCGCCGACGACGGGGTATGGCTTCGCAGGCGGCCTTGGCGACACGACGCAGGCGCGGGCGCTTGGCGCCTCGCTTCGCGCGAGCCTCCCCCTTCCGCGTCTTCACGTCAGTCATCAACAGCCCGAATCCAAGGAAGCCTCGTAATAATGCCCGCCCACCGGCAACGGAGCGACATCTTTCGGCGGCGATCCTACGTACAAGTTTCCGCTGAGTCGCCCGATCGGCTCGGTTAGCCGTTCACCTGTAAAACCGCCGAAAGGAAGGCAGATGACGATTGAGACCGGATCTCCCGCTCCCGATTTCACGATAACGACCGATACTGGCGATATCCTGACGCTTGCGGGATTTCATGGCCAGAAGCTGGTTCTCTATTTCTATCCGAAGGCGGGAACGCAGGGTTGCACCCTTGAGGCGCACGACTTCAATCGCCTGAAGCCCAATTTCGACGCCGCCGATACCCGCGTCATCGGTATCTCACCGGATGCCGACAAGGCGCTGGCGAAGTTCCGTTCGAAAGAGGGGCTGAGTTTCGCGCTGGCCGGCGACGAGACGCATGAGTTGCTGGAGGCCTATGGCGTCTGGGCGGAAAAGAGCATGTACGGCAAGAAGTACATGGGCGTCGAACGCACCACGGTGCTGATCGACCGCGGCGGCCGCATCGCCCGAATCTGGCGGAAAGTGAAGGTCGCCGGGCACGCCGAGGAGGTGCTGGCGGCGGCGCAGGCGCTCTGAGGCGCCGCGCCGCCCGAAGGCTCAATCCACGTCGTCGACGCTCGCCGGCCCGCCGCCATAGGCGCGCTGGGCGAGCGCGGCCTCCATGAACGGGTCGAGATCGCCGTCCAGCACCTCCTGCGGGGTGCCGGAGGTGACTCCGGTGCGCAGATCCTTCACCAGCTGATAGGGCTGCAGCACATAGGAACGGATCTGGTGGCCCCAGCCGATGTCGGTCTTCGCGGCCTGATCGGCGGCGGCCTGCGCCTCGCGCTTCTTCAGCTCCATCTCGTAGAGCTTGGCACGCAGCATCTCCCACGCCGTGGCGCGGTTCTTGTGCTGCGAGCGATCGCCCTGCGCCACCACGGCGATGCCGGTGGGGATATGGGTGAAGCGCACGGCCGATTCGGTCTTGTTGACGTGCTGGCCGCCGGCGCCGCCCGAGCGCATGGTGTCGATGCGCAGGTCGCTTTCCTTGATGTCGACCACGATGCGGTCGTCGATCACCGGATAGACGTCGACGCTGGCAAAGGAGGTCTGGCGACGGGCATTCGAGTCGAAGGGCGAGATCCGCACCAGCCGGTGCACGCCGCCCTCGGTCTTCAGCCAGCCATAGGCATTGTGACCCTTCACCAGAATGGTCGCCGATTTGAGGCCGGCTGTTTCACCGGCCGACTCTTCGATCAGCTCGACCTTGAAGCCACGCCGCTCGGCCCAGCGCGTGTACATGCGCAGCAGCATCAGGGCCCAGTCCTGGCTGTCGGTGCCGCCAGCGCCGGCATGGACTTCGAGATAGCTGTCATTGGCGTCGGCCTCGCCGGACAGCAGCGCCTCGAGCTGGCGGCGGGCGACCTCGGCCTTGAGCTTGGCGAGTGCGGCGGCGGCCTCGGAGACGATGCCCTCGTCGCCCTCCATCTCGCCGAGCTCGATCAGCTCGACATTGTCGTTCAGCTCGCGCTCGATCCGCTCCAGCGAATTGAGCCCGTCCTCCAGCGTACCGCGCTCCTGCATCAGCTTCTGCGCGCGCTCGGGGTCGTTCCACAGATTGGGGTCCTCGGCGAGCGCATTCAGCTCGGCGAGTCGGGCCTTGGAACGGTCGAAATCGATGTGCTGCCGCAGCAGGCCGGCGGCTTCGCGGATTTCGTCGACGCTCGTGGCGAGCTCGGCGCGCATGTTCACTCACTCTCAGAAGGACGCGCCGGACGACGCGGAAGGCGGCGGAAAATAGAGGCGTTGACCCGGACTGTAAACGCCCCGCCCGACGCTATGAGACCTCACGCACCGAAGCGTGCAACGGTCATCAGCGCGCGGCCGATGGGTTTGGGTTCCTCGCTGCGCAGCACGACCGATGTGGTGACGGCGCCAAAGCGCCCGATGGCGTCGACAATGGTCGCCAGATATTCCGGCGCCGGCACGATGGCCTTGAGGATGAAGCAGTCATCGCCGGTGACACGATGCACCTCCACGATGTGCGGCAGCTCGTCGAACTGCTTCAGGCAGGCGCGTATATGCTCGTGCGTGGTCTTCAGCCGGATGATCGCCGTCATGTTGAGACCGAGCGCGGGCAGGCTGATCCGCGCGCCATAGCCGGTGATGACGCCGCGCTCCTCCAGCCGCTTCACCCGCTCGGAGGTCGCCGGCTGTGACAGACCGATCCGCCGGCCGAGCTCGGACAGCGGCATGCGGCCGTCCTGCTGCAACGCTTCGAGGATCTCGACATCCTTGTCATCCAGCCCCGCCTCGCGGACATGGCGCGAGAGAAGCGGAAGCGACCTTGAATCCATCGGCAAATTCCTCGTTTCGCCGATGAGTTAGCATGTCCGGCCGCGCGCGTCCCTGCCATGCTGGCCCTCGCCTTCCCTATTGGAGAACGAGATGCGCCTCATCGGCATGCTGGATTCGCCCTACGTCCGCCGCGTCGCGATTTCGCTGACATTGCTCGACCTGCCCTATGTCCACGAGCCCTTGTCGGTGTTCCGCCACTACGATGCCTTCACCGCCATCAATCCGGTGGTGAAGGCCCCGACGCTGGTGACCGACGAGGGCATCGTGCTGATGGAATCGAGCCTGATCCTCGAACATGCCGAGCGCCTCGCCGATCCCCGGCTCAGCCTCGCCCCGACGGATATCCCGACGCATGCCCGCGCCCAGCGCATCGTCGGGCTCGCGCTGGCCGCCTGCGAGAAGGCCGTGCAGATCGTCTATGAGCGCGAGTTGCGTCCGACCGAGAAGCAGCACCAGCCCTGGATCGACCGGGTACGTCGCCAGTTGCTCGCAGCCTACGGTCTCCTGGAAGCGGAAGTCGTGGGGCGTGCCGACTGGCTGGCCGGCGAGCGTCCGCTACAGGCAGACATCAGCACGGCCGTCGCGTGGACGTTTTCGCGCAATCTCGTCCCGGACATCGTCCGCGACGACGATTTTCCGCACCTTGCCGCCTTCGCATCGCGGGCCGAGGCGCTGCCAGCCTTCCGTGCCACGCCGCATGAGGGCTGACGCGAGCGCCGGGGGCGGGCCTCAGTAGAGCCCGCCCGTGCCGCTGCCGCCGATCGCGCGGTCCGCTTCCGGCGAAACGCCGACGGGCTGACCATTGGCGTCGGTGGCGCCGATCACAGAATAGCTGTCCGGCGGCGCCGTGCCGGGCTTGAAGGCTTCGAGGATGGAGTTCTCGCCCGGTCCGGCCCGCAGGCCGGTTTTCGGATTGATGCGGATCAGCTTGATGCCCGGCGGCACGCGGAACGGCACCGCCGGCCGGTCAGCCAGCGCCACCTGCATGAAATCGCGCACCACCGGCGCGGCGATCAG
This sequence comes from Ancylobacter sp. VNQ12, assembly GCF_049445835.1. NCBI lineage: Bacteria > Pseudomonadati > Pseudomonadota > Alphaproteobacteria > Hyphomicrobiales > Xanthobacteraceae > Ancylobacter > Ancylobacter sp. VNQ12. Next base: position 108,747 of record NZ_JBMSDU010000004.1, read on the forward strand.
GCCGCCGGTCGAGCCCTTGCCCATGGGCTTGGGCGTATCGAATCCGAGATAGACCGCGACCACCATGTCCGGAGTGAAGCCGACGAACCAGGCGTCTTTTTCCTCGTTGGTCGTACCGCTCTTGCCGGCCACCGGCTTGCCGAGCGCCTTCAGCGCCGTACCGGTGCCGCGCTGGACCACGCCTTCCATCATGCCGACCATCTGATAGGCGGTCATCGGGTCGAGCACCTGCTCGCGACGGTCGATCAGCGTCGGCTCGGGCTGGTCCTGCCACTGCGCCGCGTCGCAGCCGCGGCATTCGCGCTCGTCATGCTTGTAGATCGTCTTGCCGTAGCGATCCTGCACGCGGTCGATCAGCGTCGGCTTCACCTTCTTGCCGCCATTGGCGAAGATCGAATAGCCGCCGGCCATGCGCAGCACGGTGGTCTCGCCCGCGCCGAGTGACATGGAAAGCACCGGCAGCAGGTTGTCCACCACGCCGAAGCGCTTGGCATAGTCGACGATGATCGGCATGCCGAGATCGTTGGCGAGCCGCACCGTCATCACGTTTCGCGACTGTTCAAGGCCGAAGCGCAGCGTCTGCGGGCCATAGAACTTGCCGGAATAGTTTTCCGGCCGCCACGTCGCCTGCCCCGCCTGGTTGAGCTCGAACGGTGCGTCGAGAACGATGCTCGACGGCGTGTAGCCATTGTCGATCGCCGAGGCATAGACGAAGGGCTTGAAGGAGGAGCCCGGCTGGCGCTGCGCCTGCGTGGCCCGGTTGAACTGGCTCTCGTCGAAGGAGAAGCCGCCGGCCATGGCCAGCACGCGGCCGGTCCAGGGGTCCATCGCAACCAGCGCGCCCTCGACACGGGGCTGCTGGCGCAGGCGCCACTGGTCCGGCTTGCCGTCGATAGGCTCGACATAGACCACGTCGCCCGGCTTCAGCACGCTGGCGACGCCCTGCTTGCTGCCGCGCACGGCCCATTTGGCACCGTCGAGGGTGATCACACCGACATCGCGCTGGGAGGACAGCACGCCGGAACGGTCGCGCTGCGGCTGAAGGCCGATGCGCGCGCTCTGCGCGTCCGATTCCAGCACCACGGCGAGGCGCCAGGGGATGTCGGTGAAGGTGCGCACATCGGCGAGGCGCGCGCCCCAGTCGCCGGCGGTGTCGATCCGGCTCACCACGCCATGCCAGCCGCGCTGCTCGTCATAGCGCGTCAGGCCATCGAGCAGCGCCTTCTTGGCGGCGAGCTGGAGCTTGGGATTGAGCGTCGTGCGGACCGAGAGCCCGCCGCCATAGAGCTTGTCCTCGCCATAGCGCTCGAAGATCTCGCGGCGGACTTCCTCGGCGAAATACTCCGCCGAGAAGATGTGCGCGCCGGTCGGCCGCAGCGTGACGGAAAGGTCGGTGGCCTTGGCTTCCTCCGCCTGCTTGGCGGTGATGTAGCCATTCTCCTCCATGCGGTCGATCACCCAGTTGCGGCGCTCGACAGCGGCTTCGTGGCGGCGGAACGGATGGTAATTGTTCGGGCCCTTCGGCAGCGCGGCGAGATAGGCCGCCTCGGCGATGGTGAGCTCGGAGACCGACTTGTCGAAATACAGCAGCGAGGCGGCGGCGACGCCGTAGGAGCCGATGCCGAGATAGATCTCGTTGAGATAGAGTTCGAGGATCTTGTCCTTCGAATAAGCCCGCTCGATGCGCAGCGAGAGCAGCGCTTCCTTGATCTTGCGGTCGAACGACACTTCGTTCGTCAGCAGGAAGTTCTTCGCCACCTGCTGGGTGATGGTGGAGGCGCCCTGCGGACGCCGGCCCGAGCCGTAATTCTGCAGGAAGGCATAGCCCGCGCGGCCGATGCCGGTCAGGTCGATGCCGCCATGCGAATAGAAATTCTTGTCCTCGGCCGAGATGAAGGCGTCCTTCACCAGGGCGGGAATGTTCTGGATCGGCAAATAGAGCCGGCGCTCGCGCGCGTACTCGGCCAACAGCGAGCCGTCCGCCGCGTGGATGCGGGTCATCACCGGCGGCTCGTAGTTCTGCAACTGGCTGTAGTCCGGCAGGTCCTGCGAGAACTTCCAGACGAAATACCCGGCGACCGCGCCACCGACCACGAAAAGGATGGTGCCGAGGGCGAACAGAAAGCCCAAGAACCGCAGAAGCAGCCGCATGCGGCCTTGTCCTCATAAGCTGCGACAGCGCCGCGCCGTTGCGCCACGTGTCCTGTATCCGACGTCGCCCTGGGGCTCCGTGTGCGGGTGAACTATGGCCTAATCGCGGCCGGAGCGGGCTTGGCACCCGCCACCGGCTCGCCCGCGCCCCGGTCCATGCTGGCGGGCATCGCCACCGGGAGTGCATCGCCCGGCTTCTGCGCCGCGAAATAGGCATTGATTGCCGTCACCATGGCATCGGTCACGCTCGATTGCCAGTCCGAGGACATCATCAGCTCAAGGTCCTTGGCGCTGGAGAGATAGCCGAGCTCGAAGAGCACGGACGGCACGTCCGGCGCCTTCAAGACCTTGAAACCAGCCGATTTCAGTGGCGATTTGTGCATCCGCGCCGCATCGCCGACCTGGCCCACGAGCGTCCGAGCGAACTGCGCCGAGAAATTGCGGGTCTCGCGCTGGGCCAGGTCGAACAGGATACCGGCGACGTCGGCAGGCTCCTCGGAGAGGTCGAGGCCGGCAATCATGTCGGCCTTGTTCTCCGAATCGGCGAGGCGCTGCGCCTCCGCGTCCGAGGCCCTGTCCGAGAGCGTGTAGATGGTCGCGCCGCGCACGTCGCCATCGCGCGCCGACAGCGAATCGGCATGCAGCGAGATGAACAGCCGCGCCCCGCTCTCGCGGGCAAACCGCACCCGCTGGCCGAGCGCCACATAGGTATCCTGCGTGCGGGTCATCAGCGCACGATAGCGCCCGGTCTGGTCGAGCTTGTGCCGCAGCTGCTTGGCGATGGCCAGGACAAGATCCTTCTCGGTGACGTTGAAGGCCGGGTTCACCGCCCCCGAATCGATGCCGCCATGGCCGGGATCGATGACGATCACCGGCCGCATGTCGCCGGCCTTCGGCGCCTCACCCCGGGGCATGGTCGGCTCTTCGGCCCGGCGGATCGGGGCCGCCACGGCCTTCAGGAAGCTGACGCGATCGGTCTTGGCGAGATCAACCACGAGGCGCGCCGGCTGGCCGTCCATCGGCTCCAGTACGAACGCCTTGTCGATGGTGACCGGTCCCGAGACATCGAGCACGATGCGCGCCTTGCCCGGCGCGAACAGGCCGAAGCGATAGGCGCTTACCAGCCCCCTTCCCTCCTGCCCGGCCGAGGCCGGCAGGCTGAACACCACGTCGGGAATGTCGACGACGACGCGGTAGGGATCGGCCAGCGTGAAGGCGCCGAGCGGCACGGCACGCGAAAGATCGACCACCAGGCGCGTGCGCTCGCCGTCGCCCGCCAGACGCGCGTCGGTCGCCACCGCGGGCTCCTGGGCCATCGAGGGCGCGCTGCCCGACAGCACGACCAGCGCCGCCGCGAGCAGGAGCCCCGAAATAGCCTCGCGCCACTTGATCGCGCCCCACGTCATCGTCGGTGTTCTAACTCCGGCATCGGCCCTCTGGGGCGGGTGTGGAACATGGGCGGTGAAATGGTCCCCCTTGAGGCCATTTCTAACGAATTAGGAACCTAGAGTTAACCATTGGTTGACCGCGCGACGACGACGGACGCGCCAGCGTGGCGTACCGGCCACGGCTCACGGCGATCGGATCGGACGCGATCCTTGCCAAATCGGCACGCATGCCGCTATTAAGGGCACGCATATGGTTCGCATTCCGGGTCGCTCGCTTGACGTCCGGCTATCGCGGTCCGGCAGCGTTGGGCGATCCAGAAATGGGGATGCCCGGTGGGGATGGCGCCAGCGCTCTTGTGGGCGCGCCACCTCGCTGCAAGCGGCACAGCCGCGAACGCTGTCATGACCACGCATCGGCCGACGTTGTTTCCGGGCCTTCGGACGCGGCATCAGCGCACGCTTCGCCAGCCGGTTGGTTCGCCAATCGATTGCTTCGCATCGAGCGCGCCCGCGAGCTTCGCCGCCATATGCCTCGAGTCGGGCCGCCCGCGGTCGCGGCTTGCCCTGTTCGGTCGAGGAATGGACGGCACCATACGATGACGCGTCAGCCGGCAAGTGCGGATCAGCAGCGGAGCGGGTTCAACCGCTGTGCTTGTGACCGCCGGGCCGCCGTCTCGCGCCAATCCCGTCCGCGCCCCGCACGCGAGGCGTCTCTTCCTTATTCCCTCCTCCCTGACCAATTTCCGGTCAATGTTTACAGGCTCGGCCACAGCCGTCCGGCGTCCTTCGCGACGTCGACGCTGCCGCAGCCGCATATGAGAGTTCTATGGCCAACAAGATGCTTATCGACGCCACCCATCCGGAGGAGACCCGGGTCGTGGTGGTGCGCGGCAACCGAGTCGAGGAATTCGACTTCGAGGCCGCCAACCGCAAGCCGCTGCGCGGCAACATCTACCTCGCCAAGGTAACGCGCGTCGAGCCGTCGCTCCAGGCCGCCTTCATCGAATATGGCGGCAACCGGCATGGCTTCCTCGCCTTCAGCGAGATCCACCCGGACTACTATCAGATCCCGGTCGCCGACCGGCAGGCCCTGCTGGCCGAGGAAGAGCGCCACCAGCGCAAGGAAGCCGAAGCGGAGAACGAGGACAAGCCGCGTGGCCGCTCCCGTCGCCGCGGCGCCGCCAAGGCCACCGAGGGTGACGAGACGGTCTCCGAGGCAGCGTCCGAGGACGGCGAGGCCCCCGCTCCCGCCCGCCGCTCGCGTCGCCGCTCCGACGACGAGGAAGCGACCGGCGAGGTCGAGGAAATTGCCGGCGAGGAAGACATCGTCGACGAGGTCGGCTCGGACGACGCGCTGGAAGAGGTGCCCGAGCGCGCCGCCCCGCGCACCCGCGCCCGCTCCTACAAGATCCAGGAAGTGATCAAGCGCCGGCAGATCATGCTGGTGCAGGTCGTGAAGGAAGAGCGCGGCAACAAGGGTGCGGCGCTCACCACCTATCTCTCGCTCGCCGGTCGCTATTCGGTGCTGATGCCCAACACCGCGCGCGGCGGCGGCATCTCCCGCAAGATCACCTCGGCCGAGGACCGCAAGCGCCTGAAGGAGGTCGCCTCCGACCTCGAAGTGCCGGAGGGCATGGGCGTCATCCTGCGCACCGCCGGCGCCAGCCGCACCAAGCCGGAGATCAAGCGCGACTTCGAATATCTCCTGCGCCTGTGGGAGAATGTGCGCGAGCTCACGCTGGGCTCGACCGCGCCCTCGCTGGTCTATGAGGAAGGCTCGCTGATCAAGCGCTCCATCCGCGACCTCTACAACAAGGACATCGACGAAGTTCTCGTCCAGGGCGACGAGGGCTATCGCGAGGCCAAGGACTTCATGCGCATGCTCATGCCGAGCCATGCGAAGAACGTGAAGATCTACAAGGACCTTCAACCGGTTTTCACCCGCTTCGGGGTGGAGAGCCAGCTCGACGCGATGTTCCTGCCGCAGGTGCAGCTGCGCTCCGGCGGCTATCTCGTCATCAACCCGACCGAGGCGCTGGTCTCCATCGACGTGAACTCGGGTCGCTCGACCCGCGAGCACAATATCGAGGACACCGCGCTCAAGACCAACCTCGAAGCCGCCGAGGAAGTGGCCCGCCAGCTGCGCCTGCGCGATCTCGCGGGCCTCGTCGTGATCGACTTCATCGACATGGACGAGAAGCGCAACAACCGCGCGGTCGAGCGCAAGCTCAAGGAATGCCTGAAGAACGACCGCGCCCGCATCCAGCTCGGCCGTATCTCGCATTTCGGCCTGATGGAGATGAGCCGCCAGCGCATCCGCACCGGCGTGCTGGAGTCCTCCACCGAGGTCTGCCCGCACTGCGGCGGCACCGGCCATGTGCGCTCCTCGCCCTCCGTGGCGCTTCAGGTGCTGCGCGCGGCCGAGGACACGCTCCAGCGCTCCAACGCCTACAACCTCGTCATCCGCACGCGGGCCGAGAACGCGCTCTATGTGCTCAACCACAAGCGCGCGCATCTGCACGAGCTGGAGGAGCGCTTCGGCGTCGTCATCACCATCGCCGCCGATGCGAGCCTGACGGGCCTCGTGCCCTTCGCCATCGACCGCGGCGAGCCGGTGCCCAACCCGATCCCGCTGCCGCGCCCGCCGGAACTGGTCATCGAGCCGGAAGACCTTGAGATCGTCGAGGCCGAGGAGCCGGAGGTCGAGGAGGAAGAAGCGCCGCGCGAGAGCCGTCCGCAGGAAGCTCCCGCCGCTGGCGAGCAGCCGCAGGGTGATGGCGGTCGCCGTCGGCGCCGTCGGCGTCGGCGTCGGCGCGGCGGTGGCCAGAATGGTGAGGGCGGCGAGAACGGCGGCGCTTCGGGCGAGAACGGCACGGACAATGGCGGTGCCGAGTTCGAGGATGATGGCGAGGATGGCGAGGACAGCGCGGCCGAGGTGACCCCCGAGGCGCCGATCGCCGCCGAGGCCGCCGAACAGGTGGTCGAGCTTGCCGAGACAGCCGTCGTGCCGGTGGAAGCGCCGGCAGCCGAGGACGCCCCGGCTGAGGACGAGAAACCGCGCCGCGGCCGTCGTGGTGGCCGCCGGACACGTGGCGCCAAGGCTGACGCGGAGGCCGAAGCGCCGGCCGAGGTCACGGCAGAACCGGCGGCAAGCGCTGCCGCCGAGCCCGCGCCGGTCGTGACCGAGCCTGTTGCCGAGGAGCCGAAGCCGGAAGCCAAGCCGCGCCGCCGCCGCTCCACGGTGCGCGAACGCGCGCCGGTCGCAAGCGCCGAGACGGCGGTCGAGGCGGAGCCCACTCCCGCCACGCCGGCCGAGCCGGTCGCGGAAATCCCCGCACCCGAGGAAGCCGCCGCGCCCGCGCCGGTCGAGGCCGCTCCGGTCGAGGCCCCTGCCCCGGCGTCGAGTGCGCCCGAGCCGGAGCGCCCCCGGCGCACCGGCTGGTGGCAGCGCAAGATCTTCGGCGAGTGAGCGCTCGAACACGCTCCTGAAACGGAAACGGCGCCCTCGGGCGCCGTTTTCCTTTGTGCCGCCGCCGCGCCTCAGCCACGCCGCAGGAAATCACCGATGCGAGTGACCGCCTCGCGCATCTCGCTGGCCGCGCCGGCATAGGACAGGCGCAGATAATGGTGGCCGCGATGCGGGTCGAAATCGACGCCCGGCGTCGCCGCCACATGCGCCTCGTCCAGCAGCCGCCGGGCGAAGCCGGCCGAATCGTCGGTGAAGCGCGATACGTCGGCATAGAGATAGAAAGCGCCGTCGACCGGCAGGAACTCCGGCAGCCCGACCTTGGGAAGGCCCTGTGTGAGAATCAGCCGGTTCTCCTCATAGCCGTGCTTCACCGCCTCCATCTCGGCCGCGCCGTCGAACGCCGCCTCGGCGGCGATCTGCGACAGCGTCGGCACCGAGATCATCAGGTTCTGCTGCAGCCGCTCGACCGCGCGCACCAGCGTCGCCGGCATGACCATCCAGCCGACGCGCCAGCCGGTCATGCAGAAATACTTCGAGAAGGAATGGATGATCGTCGCGTTGGGGCTGATTGCCGCCGCCGTGGTGGCGGGGAAGGCATAGTCGAGGCCGTGATAAATCTCGTCGGAGATGAAACGGATGCCGAGCCCCTCGGCGGTGCGGACCAGTTCGGCCAGCGCCTCGGGCCGCATCATCGTGCCGGTCGGGTTGGCCGGGCTCGCCACCAGCACGCCCTTGAGCGGTGCTTTGGCATGCGCCTGCGCCAGCGCCTCCGGCGTGATCACCCAGCGCGAGGCGGCATCGGTCTCGATCAGCACCGGCTCGCAGCCGAGCGCGGTGAGGATATGGCGATAGGGCGGATAGCCGGGATTGGCGATCGCTACGCGGTCGCCCGGCTCGAACATGGCGAGGAAGGCGAGCAGGAAGCCGGCCGAAGAGCCGGTGGTCACCACCACGCGCGCCGGATCGAGGTCGACATTGTAGGTCTCGCCATAGTGGCGCGCGATCCGGGCGCGCAGCGAGGGGATGCCGAGCGCGGTGGTGTAGCCGATGCGCCCGTGATCCAGAGCGCGCCGGGCCGCCTCGCGCGCCGCCTGCGGCGCGGGCGCGGCCGGCTGGCCCACTTCCATGTGGATGACATGCCCGCCCTCCGCCTCGATGCGCGCGGCGCGCTCCATCACGTCCATGACGATGAACGGAGCGATCTCGCTGCGCCGGGAAGCCCTCGCCAGAATGCTGCCGACGGTTTCCGGAGTTATCGCAGAACTGATGGTCATATTGCTCAACCTTGCGGAACCGCCGCACCCACGCCGCAATCTACGGCTGGTCTCTCGGCCCGCGTTCAATGGAAGATGATGTGCGCGAGACTTGACGCTGACCTCGGGACAGCCTCAAGTCCGCCCAGCCTCGTGCAGTCGATGGATGATGCTTCTGCCCTGCCTTGACAACCCCTCGCTTCGGCATACGCCCGCCACCGCACCGTCGCGGCTGTGCCGGGTGCTGCGCGGAGCTACGGCGGGCCTGGCCTGCTTCGCGGGACTGTCCGGCATGCCTGGCTCCGGTTGGGCGCAGACGCGCCAGCAGCCGACCATCATCCGCGATGCCGAGATCGAGCAGCTGATGCGCGACTATACGCGGCCGATTTACAAGGCCGCCGGGTTGCAGCAGCAGAACATCCAGGTCGTGCTGATCGGCGACGATTCCTTCAACGCCTTCGTCGCCGACGGCAAGCGCATCTTCATCAACACCGGCACGCTGAAGAAGTCGGATACGCCGAACGAGATCATCGGCGTTCTCGCCCACGAGACCGGCCACATCGCCGGCGGCCATCTGGCGCGCATGCGCCAGCAGATGGAGACCGCGCAGACCGCCGCCATCGTCGCCATGCTGCTGGCGGTCGGCGGTGTCGCGGCGGGCGCCTCGTCCGGCACCAACATGGGCAACGCCGCGGCCGGCGCCATGCTGCTGCCGCAGGACGTGGTGCGCCGTTCACTGCTTGCCTATCAGCGCAGCGAGGAACAGGCGGCCGACCGCTCGGCGGTTTCCTATCTCACCGCGACGAAGCAGTCGGCGCGTGGCATGCTCTCCACCATGCAGCGCTTGCAGAACGACCAGATCTTCATCAGCCAGCGCATCGATCCCTATGTACTGAGCCACCCGCTGGCGAGCGAGCGCGTCGCCGCGCTGACCGACATCGCGCAGAAGAGCCCCTATTTCAACGCCAAGGATTCTCCGGAATTGCAGGCGCGGCACGATATGATGCGCGCCAAGCTGGTCGGCTTCACCCAGACGCCGGACTCGGTCGGTCGGGTCTATCCGCCGTCCAATACCGGCATGCCCGCACGCTATGCGCGCGCCATCTCGGCCTATCGCTTCGGCAGCATTCCCGATGCGCTGCGCCAGATCGACGCCCTCATCGCCGAGCAGCCGCGCAACCCCTATTTCTACGAGATCAAGGGGCAGGCCCTGCTCGAAGCCGGCCGGGCGCGCGAGGCGGTGCCGCCGCTGCGCCGGGCGGTCGAACTGTCGAACGGCGCCCCGCTGATCCGCATGCTGCTCGGGCAGGCGCTGGTGGCCACCAACGACAAGGCGACCATGGACGAGGCGGTCCGCGAGCTGAATTTCGGCCTGCAGCGCGAGCCCGCCTCGCCGATCGGCTGGCGCTATCTCGCCATGGCCTATGGCCAGCGCGGCGACTATCCCAATGCCGACCTCGCCTCGGCGCAATCGGCGCTGCTCAATGGCGAATACCGGCTCGCGCGGGAGCTCGCCACCCGCGCCAAGTCCAGATTCGCGCTCGGCTCACCCGGCTGGCTCAAGGCGGACGACATCCTGAATTTCAAGCCGCCGCAGGAAGCGATGCGGCGCAAGCCGACACCATGATCCCTTTCAACGCCTATCTGTCTTTGACCCTGGAGACCGCAACATGCCGCCGCTGACCCTTCTTCGCCGCGCCGGCCGCAGCGCGATCGCTGCCTGCCTCGCGATCGGCATCGGCGTTGGCCTCGGCGCCGGATTTGGCGCCTCTCCGGCTTCCGCGCTCGACGATGCCCAGCGCAAGGAATTCGAGACCGTCATCCGCGACTACCTCATCAAGAATCCCGAGGTCATCCAGGAAGCCATCGCCGAGCTGCAGAAGCGGCAGGCGGCGGCCGAAGCGAGCCAGCGCCAGCAGGCGCTCGCCGCCCTCAAGCCGCAGATCTTCGATTCCCCGCGCGGGATCGTGGTCGGCAATCCGCAGGGCGACGTCACGCTGGTCGAGTTCTTCGATTACAATTGCGGCTACTGCAAGCGGGCGCTGGCCGACATGCAGGAGCTGGTGAAGAACGACCCGAAGCTCAAGGTCGTGCTCAAGGAATTCCCGGTGCTCGGGCCGGGCTCGGTCGAGGCGGCGCAGGTCGCGGTCGCGGTGCGCCTCGTCGCGCCGGACAAGTACTACGCCTTCCACCAGAAGCTGCTCGGCGACCGCGGTCAGGCCAACAAGGCCAAGGCGCTCGCCGCTGCCGCCGACGTCGGCATCGACACGGCGGCGCTGGAAAAGAAGCTGTCCGACCCGGAAATCAACGCCACGCTGCAGGAGAGCCTGCAGATCGCCGACCAGCTCGGCATCGACGGGACGCCGAGCTATGTGGTGGGCGACGCGGTCATCGTCGGCGCGGTCGGCCACGACCAGATCCGCGGTGCGCTCGATGCGATGCGCAAATGCGGCAAGGCGCAGTGCTGAGCACCGGGCCGCGCGCATCGCGTTCCGTGATGCGCTCCCCGGTGCGTTCTCTGGGGGTTAGTTGGCGCGCGGGCCCGGTGGGGCTTGGCGTTTGGCAAGCCATTGCCTATAACCCCGCGGCTGTCCCGGCAGATGCCGGGCAGTCGCTGGCTATTTGAGGCGCGATGCCCGACACCGTGCATGTTCTCAACGGACCGAACCTGAACCTGCTCGGCACGCGCGAGCCGGCGATCTACGGCCGTGCGACGCTTGCCGACATCGAGTCCGCCTGCCGCGCCGCCTGTGAACGCCACGGGCTGGAGCTGGTGTTCCGCCAGACCAACCACGAGGGCGAGCTCGTCACCCTGCTGCAGCAGGCCGGCGGTTCGCTCGGCGTCGTGCTCAACGCCGCCGCCTACACCCACACCTCCGTCGCCATCGCCGACGCCATCAAGGCGGTCGGCCTCAATGTCGTCGAAGTGCACCTGTCCAACGTCTTCGCGCGCGAAGCCTTCCGCCATCATTCCTATATTTCGCCGGTCGCCCGCGGGGTGATCTGCGGCCTGGGGATCGAGGGATATCGGCTCGCCATCGACGCGCTCGCCGCGAGCCGGGTCAGCTGAAGGAGAGAGACGGGCAAGCCGCCGTCACGGGATCATGATGAAAACCAACAAGCCGAACATCGACCCCGCGCTGGTGCGCGAGATCGCCAACCTGCTCTCCGAGAGCGACCTCACCGAGATCGAGGTGCAGCACGAGGATCTGCGCATCCGCGTCGTGCGGACCGCCCCGACGGTCTACGCCGCGCCGGCGCCGATCGCGGTCGCCGCGCCCGCCCCCGTCGCTGCGGTAGCCGCCGCGCCGGCCAGCGCCGCCATCGAGGACGTCGCCAAGCATCCCGGCGCCGTGGCCTCGCCCATGGTCGGCACCGCCTATCTGTCGCCGGAACCGGGCGCGCGCGCCTTCATCGACATCGGCACCGTGGTGAAGGAAGGCCAGACCCTCCTCATCGTCGAGGCGATGAAGACCATGAACGCGATCCCTGCGCCGCGCGCGGGCACCGTCACCCGCATCCTGGTGGAAAACGCGCAGCCGGTCGAATATGGCGAGCCGCTCGTGATCATCGAGTGAGGACCGCCTGATGTTCGGCAAGATCCTGATTGCCAATCGCGGCGAGATCGCGCTGCGGGTGCTGCGCGCCTGCAAGGAGATGGGCATCGCGACCGTGGCGGTGCACTCCACCGCCGACGCCGACGCGATGCATGTGAAGCTCGCCGACGAGAGCGTGTGCATCGGGCCGCCGTCGGCGAAGGACAGCTATCTCAACATTCCCGCCCTGCTCGCCGCCTGCGAGATCACCGGCGCGGAAGCGGTGCACCCCGGCTACGGCTTCCTGTCGGAGAATGCGCGGTTCGCGGAAATCCTGATCGACCACGGCGTGCAGTTCATCGGGCCCAAGCCCGAGCACATCCGCATCATGGGCGACAAGATCGAGGCCAAGCGCACCGCCAAGAAGCTCGGCATTCCCTGCGTTCCCGGCTCCGAGGGCGGCATTTCCACCGATGAGGAAGCGGCCAAGGTCGCGGACGACATCGGCTTCCCCGTTCTCATCAAGGCCGCCGCCGGCGGCGGTGGGCGCGGCATGAAGGTCGCGCGCTCGCCGGAGGAACTGTCCTCGGCGCTGTCGCAGGCCCGCTCGGAAGCCCGCGCCGCCTTCGGCGACGACGCGGTCTATATCGAGAAATACCTCGGCACGCCGCGCCACATCGAGATCCAGGTTCTGGGCGACGGCAAGGGCAACGCCGTCCACCTCGGCGAGCGCGACTGCTCGCTGCAGCGCCGGCACCAGAAGGTGTGGGAGGAAGCCCCCTCCCCGACCATCACCGCCGCGCAGCGCGAGCGCATCGGCGAGACCGTCGCCAAGGCCATGCGCGACATGAAGTATCTCGGCGCGGGCACCATCGAGTTCCTGTACGAGAACGGCGAGTTCTACTTCATCGAGATGAACACCCGCATCCAGGTGGAGCATCCGGTGACGGAGGCGATCACCGGGTTCGACCTGATCCGCGAGCAGATCCGCGTCGCCGCCGGCGAAACGATGAGCTTCACCCAGGACGACGTGGTGCTGCGCGGCCATGCCATCGAGTGCCGGGTGAATGCCGAGCACCCGCGCACCTTCCGCCCCTCGCCGGGCCGGATCGCCAACTGGCACGTGCCCGGCGGCTTCGGCGTGCGCGTCGATTCGGCGGTGTATCAGGGCTATGCGATCCCGCCCTATTACGACAGCATGATCGGCAAGCTGATCGTGCATGGCCGCGATCGCGCCGAGTGCCTGATGCGCCTGCAGCGCGCGCTCGACGAATTCGTGGTCGAGGGCATCGAGACGACGCTGCCGCTGTTCCGCGAACTGGTGCGCAACGAGGATATCAAGCGCGGCGCCTACGACATCCACTGGCTGGAGCACTTCCTGGCCGAGGGCGAGCCGGGGACCTGAGGTCTCGCGCCTTCGCCAAGCCGCCGCCGACAGAATGCAGCGATGCCCGGACCCGTTCCGGGCATCCGTCGTTTCCGACTACCCCCGTCTCATGCGGCGGCATCGGCATGACAACCTGCAATTTCGCCGTGCTTTCGCGGCTTTCGCCCTCCGCGCGCCCGCGCCATGCCTTCACAGGGCCGTCGATCTTCGTCATTCTGGCGTCATGTCACGCCCGCGCGAGCATCAGGTCGAGATCACGCCGGAAGTCCTGCTGAAGGCCTATGCCTGCGGCATCTTTCCCATGGCCGAAAGCGCGGACGATCCCGGCCTCTACTGGATCGAGCCCGAGCGGCGCGGCGTCATCCCGCTCGACGAGTTCACCATCTCCAGCCGGCTCGCCCGCACGGTGCGCTCCGACCGTTTCGAAATCCGCATCGACCATGATTTCGAGGCGGTGCTGGACGGCTGCGCCGCGCCGGCGGAGGGGCGCGGCTCGACCTGGATCAACCAGCGCATCCGCAAGCTCTATTGCGACCTGCATGCCCGCGGCTTCTGCCACTCGATCGAGGCATGGCAGGATGGCGAGCTCGCTGGCGGGCTCTATGGCGTGCGGCTCGGGCGCGCCTTCTTCGGCGAGAGCATGTTCCACCGGGCGCGCGACGCCTCCAAGGTGGCTCTAGTGCATCTGGTGGGACGGCTGAAGCTCGGCGGCTTCACCCTGCTCGACACGCAGTTCGTGACCGACCATCTGCGCAGCTTCGGCGCAATCGAGGTCTCGCGGCGCCACTACCACCGCCTGCTGAGCCAGGCGCTGGAGGGCGACGGCGATTTCTACTGCTGGCCGCCGGGCGAGGCGATCACCGGCGCGGTCTGTTTGCAGTCGGTCAGCCACACGTCATAGATCGGGTGCTCGACGCCGTGCAGGCCGGGGCTGGAGGCGAACATCCAGCCGCCGAACAGCGGCTGCACCTTCCCGTCGAGCGCGATCTCGTGAACCTCGACGAAGCCGGTCGTGTTCTTCGTCTCGGTCGAGGGCCGCGTATAGCAGGCGCGCGGCGTGATGCGCAGCGCGCCGAACTGCACCGTCTCGTTGATGGCGACGTCGAAGGAGATGATTCGCCCGGTGATCTTGTCGAGGCCGGAGAAAACGGCCGTCTTGTTGGCGATCTTCTCGGTCGGCGGCTGCACCACCTCGATGTCGCCGCTGGGGCCGACCGTCGCCTGTCCCGGCACTTCCGGCTGGGCCGGCGCGGGAGCGCGCACCTCCCCCCCCTCCGGCGGCGCCATGATCGAGGGCACGCCCGGACCACCCGGCGGCGAATCGGGGTTCTCCACCGCGCCGGGAGGCGGCGCCAGCGGCTGGCTCTCGACACCACCCTGCCAGGACTGCTGGGCCGACGCAGGGACGGCCAGCATCAGCAGCGCGAGAAGGGCGGGTGCGGCAGAACGTATCGAAGCGGAGAGCATCGCGGAGCCTTTGGAACCGCACACCGATGGCGGCGCACGTCGCGGCCCAACTTGCGGGGCAATGCGGCGATGTCGGGGCGAACGCCGGATCCGGCCGGCATCGCGCGGGAGCGCCGAGCTCACTCCGGCGTCCAGGCCTTGTAGTCGCCGGTCACGGTCGGGCGGTGGCCAAGGCCGACGGTGGAGCCCGGCGGCCGGTAGGCGGCGGCGGTGCCGGTCGGGTTCGGCCGGTGTGGCTTCTGCCAGGCGCGCGGAACGTAGGTCTCCTCGCTCGGCGGCACGTCGGAGCGCTGGTGCATCCAGGCGTGCCAGCCCGGCGGGATGGCGGTCGCCTCGGCATAGCCGTTGAAGATCACCCAGCGGCGCTGGAAGCCAAGCGTCGGATCGATCCCGCCGCCCTTGGTGCGGTAGTAGCGATTGCCGAACTCGTCCTCGCCGACCAGTTCACCGTGCCGCCAGGTGTGGAAGCGCGTGCCCATGGTCTGGCCGTTCCACCAGGTGAAGGTCTCGATGAGAAAGTCGGAAAGCTTCACGGAAGTCGTCCCTGCGCGGCCAGAACCGGGGCGGAACATGCCACCCGCGCCGCCCGGTGTCCAGCCGCGCGCGCGGCTCGGGCGCGCTTTGCGCCCGCTTAGCCACGGCGGCGGAACTCGGTGGTGTAATAGGCCAGCGCTACCGCCATGACGACGAGCGCCGCAGCCGTCACATAGCTCCAGCCGCCATGCTCGTAGAGCGGGCTCGCCACCGCCGAGCCCAGCGCGCCGCCGAAGAAGAAGGTGGCGATGTAGAGCGCGTTGAGGCGCGCGCGAATCTCCGGCGCCAGCATGAAGATGGCGCGCTGGCCGAAGATGAGGTTGGCGGTCACGGCACAGTCGAGCACGATGGCCCCAAGGCCGAGCACGATGACGGAGCCGGAGGCGACGCCCAGTTCGGTGAGCGCGAACCCTGCCACCGCCAGGACGAGCGCCCCGCCGGTCGCTGCGCGCGACCAGCCGCGATCGGCGATCCAGCCGGCGAGAGGCGAGATGACGACGCTCGCCGCCCCGGCCAGCGCGAAGACGGCGATCCCCTCCTGCCCGAAGCCGAACACCGGCGCGCCGAGTTGCAGCGGCACCGCCGTCCAGAACAGCGTGAAGATGCCGAACATCGCCGCCTGATAAGCGGCGCGGCGGCGCAGGATCGGCTGCGTGCGCATCAGCGGCCAGAGCGAGCCGACCAGCGCGCCATAGGCCCCTCCCCCGCCGGTAGACAGCGGACGGCGCTGCGGCAGCGCCAGCCTCAAGCCAACCGCGAGGGCGAGAATCATCACCGCCGCCAGCGCGAAGACGGCGCGCCAGCCGAGAAAATGCGCCACCATGCTGGAGGCGGGACGCGCGAGCAGGATGCCCATCATCAGCCCGCTGACCACGCTGCCGACCTTGCGTCCGCGCTCCTCCGGCCGCGCCAGATGGGCGGCGAAGGGCACCGCGATCTGCGCCACCACCGAGCCGACGCCGAACATCAGCGCGGCGAGGAGAAAGAGCGAGGGCGTCGGCGCCGTGGACGCCAGCCCCAGCCCCGCCGCCGCACAGACGAGGATGGCGGCGATGAGCCGGCGATTCTCGACGATGTCGCCCAGCGGCACCAGCAGCAGCAGCCCCAATATGTAGCCGGTCTGCCCCACGGTGACGACGAGGCTGGCCAGCGTCTCGTCGAGACCGATGTCGTTGGCGATCAGCGCGATCAGCGGCTGCGCGTAATAGAGATTCGCCGCCCCAAGCCCCGCGGCAAGCGCCAGCAGGAAAAACGTGAAGGCGCCCGCGGAAGGCGCCGGGGAGGTTTCAGAGCTCATGGGAAGGATCGCATCGCGAGGAATGTCGCCATGATGTGAGGGGCGCCGGTTGCCATGTCCAGATGCCGTTGGGGAACTCATCAAGCCTCAGGTGGGCGGCTCTCCTGCGGCAATCGCAGGCATGCCCGTGTTCCCCACTGTTCACCGCCCTCTCATACCGCTCGTAAACAAGCTGGACTCTGCGTGCGAATCCGCGCTCGATTGCGGGCTCGCGGCTGGAGAAGAACCGCTGGCATCACCATCTACATTTAGATATTTTTCACTTCCTCCACACTAGAGTTTGTGACGAAAGGTTGACGAGGAGCAGGGAGTCGGCCAGTTTGGGCCCCGTCGAACGCAGCGTCTTTTTCGCGGGCGACACCATCCAAACCAAGGCGGATTCCAGCGTCGATGACGAGCATCGGCGGTGTCGTCGTGCGTGCCGAAGACAACTGAGCGGAGGGCATGGCGTTCGGCCATTCACCTGCGCCGCGTGACAGGCAAGTGCCGACAGAGATCCGAGCCATTGATGATCGGTGCGCGGGCTGGGGACATGTCCGCCACGAACCGGGGACGAAGATCATGCGCATCGAGCGCCGCTATACCAAGGCAGGCCGTTCTCCCTATGCGGACATCGCGTTCCGCAAGGTGACGAGCGAAATCCGCAATCCCGACGGATCGGTGGTGTTCCGCCTCGAAGGCATCGATGTGCCCGACCATTTCTCGCAGGTCGCCAGCGACATCCTCGCGCAGAAGTATTTCCGCAAGGCCGGCGTCCCCGCGCGGCTGAAGAAGGTAGAGGAAGAGACCGTCCCCTCCTTCCTGTGGCGTGGCGCGGCTGACGAGAAGGCGCTCGGCGCGCTCGCCGAGAAGGAGCGCTATGTCGGCGAGAACGATGCGCGCCAGGTGTTCGACCGTCTCGCTGGCACCTGGACCTATTGGGGCTGGAAGGGCGGCTATTTCGACAGTGAGGAGGACGCGCAGGCCTTCTTCGACGAGCACCGCTACATGCTCGCCATGCAGATGGCCGCGCCGAACTCGCCGCAGTGGTTCAACACCGGCCTGCACTGGGCCTATGGCATCGACGGTCCGAGCCAGGGCCATTTCTACGTCGACTACGCCACCGGCAAGCTGACCCGCTCCAAGACCTCCTACGAGCACCCGCAGCCGCATGCCTGCTTCATCCAGTCGGTCTCCGACGACCTGGTGAACGAAGGCGGCATCATGGACCTGTGGGTGCGCGAGGCGCGCCTGTTCAAATATGGTTCGGGCACCGGCTCCAACTTCTCCGCCCTGCGCGGCGAAGGCGAGCGCCTGTCCGGCGGCGGCCGCTCCTCCGGCCTCATGAGCTTCCTGAAGATCGGCGACCGCGCCGCCGGCGCCATCAAGTCGGGCGGCACCACCCGCCGCGCCGCCAAGATGGTGGTGGTCGACGCCGACCATCCCGACATCGAGACCTATGTCGACTGGAAGGTGAAGGAAGAGCAGAAGGTCGCCGCCCTCGTCACCGGCTCCAAGATCGTCGCCAAGCACATGAAGGCGGTGATGAAGGCCTGCGTGAACTGCGAGGGCGAAGGCGAGGACTGCTACGACCCGGAGAAGAACCCGGCCCTCAAGCGCGAGATCCGCGCCGCCAAGAAGGCGCTGGTGCCGGACAACTATATCCTGCGCGTCGTGCAGTTCGCCCGCCAGGGCTACACCGACATCGACTTCCCGATCTACGACACGGACTGGGATTCCGAGGCGTATCTCACCGTCGCCGGCCAGAACTCGAACAATTCCGTGCGCGTCGACGACGCCTTCCTCGCGGCGGTCGAGGCGGACGCCGACTGGAACCTGACCTCGCGCACCACCGGCAAGGTGACCAAGACCCTCAAGGCCGCCGATCTCTGGGAAAAGATCGGCCATGCCGCCTGGGCCTGCGCCGATCCGGGCATCCAGTTCCACACCACCATCAATGACTGGCACACCAGCCCGGCCGGCGGCCCGATCCGCGCCTCCAACCCGTGCTCGGAGTACATGTTCCTCGACGACACGGCGTGCAACCTCGCCTCGCTGAACCTGTTGCAGTTCCGCAAGGCCGACGGCACGTTCGACGTCGAGAGCTATGAGCATGCCTGCCGGCTGTGGACCGTCGTGCTCGAAATCTCGATCCTGATGGCGCAGTTCCCCTCGAAGGAGATCGCCAAGCTCTCCTACGAGTACCGCACGCTGGGCCTCGGCTACGCCAATATCGGCGGCCTCTTGATGACCTCGGGCATTCCCTACGATTCCGAGGAAGGCCGCGCCTATTGCGGCGCGCTGACCGCCATCATGACCGGCGTCTCCTATGCCACCTCGGCGGAGATGGCGAAGGAGCTCGGCCCCTTCCCCGAATACAAGCCCAATGCCGCGCACATGCTGCGGGTCATCCGCAACCACCGCCGCGCGGCCTATGGCGAGCGTGGCGGCTATGAGGGGCTGAACACCAACCCGGTGCCGCTCGACCACGCCAAGGTGCCCGAGCCGATCCTGGTCCAGCGCGCCAAGGCGACCTGGGACCTGGCGCTGGCGCTCGGCGAGGAGCATGGCTACCGCAACGCCCAGACCACGCTGCTCGCGCCCACCGGCACGATCGGCCTCGTCATGGACTGCGACACCACCGGCATCGAGCCCGACTTCGCGCTGGTGAAGTTCAAGAAGCTGGCCGGCGGCGGCTACTTCAAGATCATCAACCGCGCCGTGCCGGAGGCGCTGCGCACGCTCGGCTATTCCGAGAGCCAGCTCGCCGAGATCGAGGCCTATGCGGTCGGCCACGGCTCGATCACCCAGGCCCCGGCGATCAATCACGGCTCGCTGCGCGCCAAGGGCTTCGACGACGCCATGCTGGCGAAGATCGACGGCAGCGTGAAGGCCGCCTTCGACATCAAGTTCGTGTTCAACCGCTGGACGCTGGGCGACGAGACGCTGGCCAAGCTCGGCGTGCCGGCCGACAAGCTGGTCGACCCGGCCTTCGATCTCCTCGCCTTCCTCGGCTTCTCGAAGAAGGACGTCGAGGCGGCGAACATCCATGTCTGCGGAGCGATGACGCTGGAGGGCGCCCCCTTCCTCAAGCTCGAGCACTACCCGGTGTTCGACTGCGCCAATCCTTGCGGGCGCATCGGCAAGCGCTACCTCTCGGTCACCTCGCACATCCTGATGATGGCGGCGGCGCAGCCCTTCCTCTCGGGCGCGATCTCCAAGACCATCAACATGCCGAACGATGCCACCGTCGAGGACTGCAAGGAGGCGTACCTGCTCTCCTGGCGGCTGGCGCTGAAGGCCAACGCGCTCTACCGCGACGGCTCCAAGCTGTCGCAGCCGCTGAACTCGCAGCTCATCGCCGATGACGAGGACGAGGAGGACGCGGTCGAGGCGCTGCTGGACAAGCCCGCCGCCGCCCGCACCACCCAGATCGTCGAGAAGGTGGTGGAGAAGATCGTCGAGCGCATCGTCGCCGTGCATGACCGCGAGAAGATGCCGGACCGCCGCAAGGGCTACACCCAAAAGGCGGTCGTCGGCGGCCACAAGGTCTATCTGCGCACCGGCGAATATGATGACGGCCGCCTCGGCGAGATCTTCATCGACATGCACAAGGAAGGCGCGGCGCTGCGCTCCTTCATCAACAACTTCGCCATCTCGGTGTCGCTGGGTCTCCAGTACGGCGTGCCGCTGGAGGAGTATGTTGACGCCTTCACCTTCACCCGCTTCGAGCCCGCCGGCCCGGTGCAGGGCAACGACACGATCAAATACGCGACGTCGATCCTCGACTACATCTTCCGCGAGCTCGCCGTGTCCTATCTCGGCCGCAGCGATCTCGGCCATGTCGAGCCTTCGGAATCGGCCTTCGATGCGCTCGGCAAGGGTGTCGAGGAAGGCAAGGCCGTGCCGACCTCGGCCTCGCGCATGGTCTCCAAGGGGCTGACGCGCGGCAAGTCGGTGGGGCTGATGGTGGTGCCGGCCGGCACGACGGTGGCGCCGACGGCCTCCAACGTCACCGCCCTGCGCGGCGCCATCCAGGGCGCGACCGCGCTGAAGGCCGAGCCGGAGGCCGAGGAAGACGCGGTAGGCGAGACCGCCTCCCTCCCCTGGGCTGCCCCCGCACCGGTCTCCGCGGCGGCGGGACCGACCAAGGCGGAAGCCCGCGCCATCGCCCGCGCCAAGGGCTATGAGGGCGAGGCCTGCCCGGAGTGCCAGAACTTCACCATGGTGCGCAACGGCACCTGCCTGAAGTGCGAGACCTGCGGCTCGACGACCGGCTGCAGCTGAGGCAATTGGAAAACCAATCAGCCCGCTCGTTTCACGACGAGCGGGCTGATTTTTGCAATCACCCACAACCAAAGATAGAGGCGATCAATGCGATGAACCCAACAACAAAAAACACCGCGCTGGTGGCAGCCAGCGCGGTGTTTATGACCCACAAAAACCACCCCCCGATCAGAGAGAGAGATTCAAATGGGCGTAACTTATATTTCTGACTATAAACTGAAAAAAGCTAACAGGGCCTTTATGGAAAACTCGAATGACAACATTCGAGACTCTAAAGCACCTCAAGCAAATCCGCTTTACGTCACCGAGAGAGGCGAAATTCTGATCCCAATCTTCGAAAATGATAATTTCATTTTCAAGGCTTCAGGAATCAATACCCGCGGACAACGACTCTCTTAATAGCGCTTATATAGCATCAGCTATGGGTTTCGATCCATAGCTGATGCTGCAATCGGAAAAAAACGCTTGGGAAAAGTCAGTGGAGAAATGCCTTATCTGAATTTTCAGACACCCAAAAACCGCAAGCCAGCCAAGCACCAGAAAGAGTGGTTAACGCATTCTTCAAGGCCAATTAAAGTCGGATGAAGCGGCGAAACTGACACAAAATATCCAGCCGCCGAAACGATCCCCTCATTCTCGATAGAGTGCACTTGGCGCAGCCCCCATGCCCCTCATCCCCACATTGACCACCCCGCGCCTCATCCTGCGCGCCTATCGGCTCGACGAGTTCGATGCCTATGCGGCGATGTGGGCGGAGGCTTCCGTCACCCGCTTCATCGGCGGCCAGCCGCTGTCGCGCGAGGCGGCGTGGGGGCGCTTCCTGCGGCAGATCGGGCTCTGGCACCATCTCGGCTTCGGCTTCTTCGCCGTCGAGGACCGCGTCACCGGCGCCTTCATCGGCGAGGCCGGCTTTCACGACATGAAGCGCACGCTCATTCCCTCCATCGAGGGCGCCATGGAGGCCGGCTGGGCGCTGGTCGGCGCGGCGCAGGGCAAGGGGCTAGCGGAAGAAGCGATGCGCGCAGCGCTCGACTGGGGCGACACCCATGGCACGGGCGAGCGCTTCACCTGCATGATCCAGCCGGATCACAGCGCCTCGCTGCATGTGGCGCGCAAGCTCGGCTTCGCCGAGTTCACCCGCGGCAGCTACAATGGCCAGCCCGTGGTGCTGCTGGAGCGCGCGCGCCGGGTCGCCTCCGCCGCCTGACGGCCGCAATCGCCCGCGCCGGCGCGGCAGGGCCCGCCGGCGGGCACCACTCGCACGACAACAAAAAACCGCTGGCCCTTGCGGGCCAGCGGTTCTTCATTGTCAGTGCACGGAACAACCCGGCCTTACGACCGCCGCCGCTCCGTTGGAGGAGCGATCAGCCAACCCGCAGGTTGACAGCCGATTCCTTGCCGGAACGCTGGTCGGTCTGCAACTCGAAGGAAACCTTCTCGCCATCGCGCAGGCCCTGCAGGCCGGAACGCTGCACGGCGCTGATGTGGACGAACACATCCTTGCCCGCGCCATCGGGCTGGATGAATCCATAGCCCTTCTGCTCATTGAACCATTTAACGGTGCCAGTCTGCGCCATAGGTAGTCTCACGTATCAAGGTTGCACATTCAACAGGGGGGATGCCCCTGACAGCTGGGTCGAATTTGGTAGAAAAGCTGAACGTGCACCGGCATAGCCAGGTGAAACGGCCCAGAGTCCAGCCAAAGTCTGCGCGAAAGACTAACGCGAATGGCTGTCAATGCAAGTGCCTAGGTCACCACTTTCCGCGCACAGCCGAGTTTTGTCGCCGATCCCGCCAAGGAACGGCGACAGATCTTACTGATCCTAAACGGACTTTCCGGTCTGGAACAATGACGCCGACCCGCTCAAAGCGGACGCAGGTTCACCGCTGAAGTCTTTCCCGACCGCTGGTCGGTCTGCAGCTCGAAGGAGACCTTCTCACCCTCGCGAAGCCCCTGGAGACCCGAGCGCTGCACAGCGCTGATGTGGACGAACACGTCCTTGCCAGAGCCATCAGGCTGGATGAAGCCGTAGCCCTTCTGCTCGTTGAACCACTTAACGGTGCCGGTATCAGCCATCGATGCAAACCTTAGAGACAAGGAACGTGCGATAACGGATGCCCTGCGACACCCGCCGCTAGCGGCCGATTTTCGCGAAATAAGCTGATCGCCCCCTAGGCGGCCCAGTCATTCGAGCAAATCTGCGCCGCGCACAGCTTGGTCAAGATTGCGTCTTTTTCACGGCACAAACCGCCGCATTCCAGCCGCAAATCGACTCGAACCGCTAATTTGTTACGCGAGGTAACCGTCGCCGGCGGCGCGACCGGCGAGCAGGCCGCCGGTGGGTCTATCGACGGCAGCGATTCCGGGCGACGCGCACCACGCGGCCGTTGTTCTGGCGGAGATAGCAGTTGCCGTGACGCCAGAAATAATAGGAGCGTACGCGCCGGTTGCGATTGGCGCCGATGGCCGCGCCGGTACCGGCGCCGATCGCCCCGCCCACCAGCGCGCCGCGCCCGGTTCCGGTCACCGCCCCGCCGACGACAGCGCCGGTCGCGCCGCCGATCACGGCGCCACGCGCCGTGCTGTTCTGGGCGGACACCGGCCCGACCGCCCAGAGGGCGGCCGCACCGGCCAGGATTGCGGCGCAGGCAAGACGACGAAGCATGTCAGAGCCCTTGCGCTTCGACGACCGCGATGGCCGTCATGTTCACCACGCCGCGCGCCGTGACCGACGGCGTGAGGATGTGCGCCGGCCGCGCCGCACCGAGCAGGATCGGCCCGACCGGGAGCGCGTCGCCGAACACCTTCACCATCTGGTAGCCGATATTGGCCGCATCGAGATTCGGCATGACGAGGATGTTGGCGACGCCCTGCAGCCGGCTGCCCGGCAGCACGCGCTCGCGCATCTCGGGGATGAGCGCGCTGTCGCCCTCCATCTCGCCATCGACCATCAGATCGGGCGCCTTCTCCTGCAGCAGCGCGAGCGTATGGCGCATCTTGGTCGCGCTCTCGTCGTCGCGGCTGCCGAAATCGGAGTGCGAGAGCAGCGCCACCTTGGGCTCGATGCCGAAGCGGCGCACATGCGCGGCGGCGAGCTGCGCCATTTCCGCGAGATCCTCCGCGGAGGGGTCCAGCGTCACCTGCGTGTCGCACAGGAAGAACGCGCCCTTCGGCGTCAGCAGCATGGAGAGCGCGGCGACGTCGCGCACGCCCGGCGCGATGCCGATGATGGTGCGGATGTGGCGCAGATGGCGGATGAACCGGCCCTCGACGCCGCAGATCATCGTGTCCGCGTCGCCGCGCATCACCGCCAGGGCGGCGATCACGGTCGGCGTGGTGCGCACCAGCGTGCGGGCGAGCTCGGGCGTCACGCCGCGCCGGCCGGCGCGCTCGACATAGGTCTGCACATAGTCGCGGTAGCGCGGGTCGTCCTCGGGATCGATCAGGTCGAAGTCCTGTCCGGGACGGATCGACAGGCCGAAGCGCTGCAGGCGGGTGTCGATGACCGAGGGGCGGCCGATCAGGATCGGACGGGCCAGCCCCTCCTCCACCACCACCTGCACCGCGCGCAGGATGCGCTCGTCCTCGCCCTCGGCGTAGATCACGCGCTTGGGCGCCTGCTTGGCGAGGGTGAAGATCGGCTTCATCACCAGGCCGGAGCGGAACACGAAGCGGTCCAGCTGCTCCTGATAGGCCTCGAAATCGGCGATCGGGCGTTTGGCGACGCCCGAATCCATCGCCGCCTTCGCCACTGCCGGCGCCACGCGCAGGATGAGGCGCGGGTCGAAGGGCGAGGGAATCAGCGAGGTGGCGCCGAACACCGGCGTCTCGCCGCCATAGGCGCGGGCCACCACGTCGGAGGGCGTGTCGCGCGCCAGCTCGGCGATGGCGTTCACCGCCGCGATCTTCATCTCTTCATTGATCGTCGTCGCGCCGGCATCCAGCGCGCCACGGAAGATGAAGGGGAAGCACAGGACGTTGTTGACCTGGTTGGGGAAGTCCGAGCGGCCGGTGCAGATCATCGCGTCGGGCCGCGCGTCGCGGGCGAGGTCCGGCATGATCTCCGGCGTCGGGTTGGCCAGCGCCATGATGAGCGGACGGTCGGCCATCGCCTTCAGCATTTCCGGCTTCAGCACGCCGCCGGCGGAGAGGCCGATGAAGATGTCGGCGCCGGCGATCACCTCAGCGAGGCTGCGCAGCTCGGTCTTCTGCGCGAAGACCCCCTTATAGGGGTCCATCAGCTTCTCGCGGCCCTCATAGACCACGCCTTCGATGTCGGTGACCCAGATGTTCTCGCGGCGGGCGCCCATCGAGACCAGCAGGTTCAGCGTCGCGATGGCCGCGGCGCCGGCGCCCGAGGTGACGATCTTCACGTCCTCGATCTTCTTGCCGCCGATGTGCAGCGCATTGACGATCGCGGCGGCGACGATGATCGCCGTGCCGTGCTGGTCGTCATGGAACACCGGGATGTTCATCTTCTCGCGCAGCTGGGCCTCGATCTCGAAGCACTCGGGCGCCTTGATGTCCTCGAGGTTGATGCCGCCGAAGGTCGGCTCCAGCGCCGCGACCACGGTGACCACATGGTCGACCTCAAGCGCCCGGATCTCGATGTCGAACACATCGATGCCGGCGAATTTCTTGAAGAGGACGGCCTTGCCCTCCATCACCGGCTTCGAGGCTTCCGGGCCGATATTGCCGAGGCCGAGCACGGCGGTGCCGTTGGAGACGACCGCGAC
Source organism: Ancylobacter sp. VNQ12 (assembly GCF_049445835.1). Classification (NCBI taxonomy): domain Bacteria; kingdom Pseudomonadati; phylum Pseudomonadota; class Alphaproteobacteria; order Hyphomicrobiales; family Xanthobacteraceae; genus Ancylobacter; species Ancylobacter sp. VNQ12. Next base: position 134,232 of record NZ_JBMSDU010000004.1, read on the forward strand.
GAGGTTCTGCTTGATGGTCAGTTCGGCGGCCAGCGACACGTCCGCGGCGATGGCCTCGCAGACGGCGGCAACGCCGGGCGTATAGGCGAGCGCGAGATCGCGCTGGTTCGCCAGCGGCTTGGTGGGCTGAATTTCCAGCTTACCCGGCCGCGGCAGCCGGTGATAAATCATCGCTCCCGAACGCAGATCGTCGGAGATGTACGAGGCCATAGCAGTTCCTTCCCCGGATTGGCCGGCGGACAATAGGCATTCCTCGCCGCCGTACAACGTCTTTCCGAATTTGTAATGCCCGCCTTTCGACGGTCCGTTATTGTCCTTCGAAACAGGATGCGGATCCAAGCGCCGCTACCGTCTCATGTCAGGTCGACTCCGCATGCGCAAACCTCTCGTCATCGCGCTCGTCGTGCTTCTCGTCGCCGGCGTCGGCGGCTATTTCGGCTTTCACCTGCTGGTCGACCATCTGGCCCGCCGCCAGGTCGAGACGCTGTTCGCGGATCTGCGTGCCAATGGCGTCGAGGCGCAGGGGCGCGATGCGACCTATGACGTCTTCTCCGGGCGCTTCGAGATCCGCGATCTCTCCTTCGCCGCGCCGGGCCAGGGAACGCTGAAGATCGCGTCCTTCCTCGCCACCGGCACCGAGCGGCCCTCGCCCAAACGCCTCTTCGCCAAGCAGGTCGAGATCAGCGACCTGTCCTATGAGGGGCCGTTGCCGCTCGCCCCGGCGGTGGAGGCGAGCTACCGCGCGCCGCACATCACCATCAACGCGCTGGAGATACCCTCCACCCAGCCGGCCGGTACCCGGCCGTGGCAGATCGCGCTCGATCTCCTCGAGCAGACGAGCGCCGACCGAATCAGCATTCCGGAATCGCTGATCATCACCAGCACCGGGACCGGCAGTTCGCGCATCGAGACCGACGTCACCCACGGCGCCACCGCGCTGGAGAAGCTGCTGGCCGGGCGGATCGCCAAGGCGACCGTCGAGCCCTCGCGCTTCACCATCGGCGGTGCGCCGGCCAACGCGGCCACCGGCAAGGTAGGCCGCGTCAGCGTCGAGACCATCGACGTCGCGGCGCTGCTGACGCTGCTCGATCCCGAGCGCCGTCTGGCGGACGACCAGTTCCGCACCGTCTACGGCTCGGTCAACGTCGACGGCTACGAGGTCACGGCGGATGCCGGCATGCGCCAGCGCTGGGGCGCCATCGACATACGCGACGTCGCCATCCGCCCCTCCATCATTCCCGCCGAGGACCTGCTGGCGCTGGGCAACCGGCTGCGCGAGGCCGCCGCCAAGGGCGAGGATCCGTCGCCGGATGTGGTCGCCCAGAGCCTGCGCGGCCTCGCCGCCGCCTATGATGGCATCCGGCTCGGCTCCGTCGTCCTCAAGGACATGTCGGCGCGTGACGAGGACGGCAACAAGGCCGAACTGGCCGCGCTGACCATGGGCCCGCTGGACGGGGGACAGCTCGAGAACTTCGCCATCGACCGGCTCAAGGGTTCCGATGCCGATGGCAAGGTGTTCCGCGTCGACCAGATGAAGATCGGCGGCCTTCGCCCCGGCACCTTGCTGGAGCTGGGAGCCGACGCCACCGAAGACCCGCACAGCACGCAGGGCCTGTCATGGATCATGCGCCTGTTCGGCGTGGTCGGCGGCTTCGAGCTGGCCGGCGCGGAGGCCCCCGCCTCGGCGGGCGGCGACCCCGTGGTGATCGATAAACTCGCTTTGTCCTGGCAGGGAGAACCGGACGCCTTCCCCACCCGCATCGCCGCGACGCTGCGGGTCAGCGGACCGACGTCGGCCTTCCCGCGCGACAATTCGCTGTTCGCCCTCGTGCCGGACGGCATGACGCGCGCCAGCGTCGCGCTCGACGTCGGCGGCGAATGGAACGAGAGCCAGAGCACGCTCACCCTCGCCCCGCTCTACGCCGAGGTGTCGGATGCCTTTGCGCTCTCGCTCAAGGTCAAGCTGAAGGACGTCGACGATTCCGTCTTCTCCACCCAGCCCGACGAGGCGCTGGCGGGAGCGCTGGCGGCGAGCCTCGACAGCGTCGAGATCACCCTCTCCGACGCCGGCATTTATGAGCGCAAGCTGGAGGAAGCCGCCAAGGAGCAGGGAATGGAGCCGGAGGCGATCCGCCAGCTGCTTGCCGGCTTTGCCGAGCTGCTGTTCTCGTCGACCGTCGCCGACCGCCCGGAACTGGAGCCGGCGACGCAGGCCTTCGTCAGCTTCCTGCAGAAGCCGCTCGGCACGCTGGCACTGAAGATCACCCCGCGCGGCGACAGCCTGCCGCTCGGCGCCATCGCCGAGACGCTACAGGGAGACGAGCCGCTCACCCTGGTCGACGAGCTGAATGTCGAGGTGATCGAGGCCGCCGAACCGCCGACATCGCCGACGAAGCCCTGAGCATCGGGCTCGTCATTTCCTCTCCCCATCGGGGAGAGGTGGCCCGCGAAGCGGGTCGGTGAGGGGGAACATCCTCGCCCCCCGCAAGCCGGGACGCCCGCCCAACCCCGTCCCTCGCCGTCATCCCGGCCGAAGGCGAAGCCGTAGAGCCGGGATCGCTCTCCCATTCGGCACGCGATCCCGGATCGGCCTTCGGCCGTCCGGGATGACGATGGGGGTGGGGGAACCTTCATCGACCGGGACGACGATGGGGGGCCGGAGCCACAGATAAAGGGCGGAAAGCCTGCGCTCCCGCCCTCATCTTTTCCGGGGTCTCGCTTGAGTCGTGAGGCCGCGCCTCACTTCTCCTGGATGTTGGTACGGATGTGCAGCTCGCGCAGCTGCTTCGGGCTGGCCTCGTTCGGCGCGCCCATCAGGATGTCCTGCGCCTGCTGGTTCATCGGGAACAGCGAGATTTCGCGCAGGTTCGACACGCCGCACAGCAGCATCACGATGCGGTCGACGCCGGCCGCCATGCCGCCATGCGGCGGCGCGCCGTACTGGAAGGCGCGGTACATGCCGCCGAAGCGCTCGACCACGGTCTCCTCGTCATAGCCGGCCAGCTCGAACGCCTTGACCATCGCCTCGGGACGATGGTTGCGAATGCCGCCGGAGGCGATCTCGTAGCCATTGCAGGCGATGTCGTACTGGAACGCCTTGATGGTGAGCGGATCCTGCGTGTTCAGCGCCTCAAGCCCGCCCTGCGGCATGGAGAACGGGTTGTGCGAGAAGTCAACCTTCTTGTCCTCTTCCGACCACTCGTAGAACGGGAAGTCGACGATCCAGGCCAGTTCGAAGCGGTCGAAATCGACCAGCTTCAGCTCCTCGCCCACCTTGGTGCGGGCGGCACCGGCGAACTTGACGAACTTTTCCGGGTTGCCGGCGACGAAGAAGGCGGCGTCGCCCGCGCCGAGGCCGAGCTGCGCGCGGATCGCCTCGGTGCGCTCGGGGCCGATGTTGTTGGCGAGCGGGCCGGCTCCTTCCCCGCCTTCGCGCCACATGATGTAGCCGAGCCCCGGCTGGCCCTCGCCCTGCGCCCAGCTATTCATCCGGTCGCAGAAGGCGCGTGAGCCGCCGGTCGGGCCGGGGATCGCCCATACCTGATTGGTCTCGCTCTCCAAGAGGCGCGCGAACACCTTGAAGCCGCTCCCGCGGAAATGCTCGGAGACGTCCTGCATCTCGATCGGGTTGCGCAGGTCCGGCTTGTCGGTGCCGTATTTGCGCATCGACACCGCATAGGGAATGCGCGGCCAGTTCTTCGTGACCGGCTTGCCTTCGGCGAATTCCTCGAACACGCCCGTGATGACCGGCTCGACGGCGGCGAACACGTCCTCCTGCTCGACGAAGCTCATCTCCAGGTCGAGCTGGTAGAACTCGCCCGGCAGGCGGTCGGCGCGCGGGTCCTCGTCGCGGAAGCAGGGGGCGATCTGGAAGTAGCGGTCGAAGCCGCTCATCATGATCAGCTGCTTGTACTGCTGCGGCGCCTGCGGCAGGGCGTAGAACTTGCCGGGATGCAGGCGGGACGGCACGAGGAAGTCGCGCGCGCCCTCGGGCGAGGAGGCGGTCAGGATCGGCGTCTGGAACTCGAAGAAGCCCTGCCCCTTCATCTTCGCCCGCATGGCGTCGATGATGGCGCCGCGCGTCATGATGTTCTTGTGCAGCTTCTCGCGGCGCAGGTCGAGGAAGCGGTAGCGCAGGCGCGTCTCTTCCGGGTATTCGACATCGCCGAAAACGGGGAGCGGCAGTTCCGCGGCCGGGCCCAGCACTTCGATCTCGGTCGCATAGACCTCGACCTGGCCGGTCGGCAGCTCGGGGTTCTCAGTGCCGGCCGGGCGCGAGCGCACGCGGCCGTCGACGCGGATCACCCATTCCGAGCGCACGGTCTCGGCCAGCTTGAAGGCCGGGCTGTCGGGATCGACCACGACCTGCGTCAGGCCGTAATGGTCGCGCAGATCGATGAACAGCACGCCGCCATGATCACGGATGCGGTGGCACCAGCCCGAGAGGCGGGCGGTCTCGCCGATTTCGCTCGCGCGAAGGGCTCCGCAGGTGTGCGTGCGATAGCGGTGCATGGTGTATTCCCGAGGCTGCTTCCGGCCCTCAAGGCCGTCAAAGGACAACACCCCTCTCGCGGGGCGCGCGGAGGGGTGCATGTCAGGCTCGGCTTTGTCAAGTTTGAGGCGGGTTCCACGCGGCCGCGCGAAACCCGTCACATCTCACGGAACGTAGCGCAGCGTCAGGCCGGCGACTCCGAGCGCGAGCGAGGCGCCGACATTGCCCTCGACCGAGATCGGGTTCAGCGCGAAGGAGTTGGAATTGCCGACCAGCACATTGGCGCCGACGCCGACGCCCACCGCAACATTGCCGGTGACGCCGCCATACGGACCCGCCAGAGCGCCGGCGGCGATGGGCGACTTGCTGACCGCCAGCACGCCCCAGGTCATCACGCCGCCGCCGGTAACGCCGAGATCGACGCCGATGGTCTGGATGGTGCCGGCATAGCGCTGCACCGGGCTGTTGTCGGACGGCGTGAAGGTGCAGGACAGCTCCTGCTTGGATTCGATGATCATGCCGATGCTGGAGCCGGCATTGCACACCAGCACGCCGACATTGACCTTGTCGGCCGCAACGGCCTGGGACGCCGTGCCGATCAGCGCGGCGGTGGCGAGAGCGAAGAGCGTGTTCTTCATGAAGTCCCCCAAATGCCGGTCCCGCCGGCGCATTGAATCGTCCCGCCAAACGGTCGATGGCGAATCGTTCCGGCACCTTATCGGCGCATGGTTAACGCTTGCCGCAGATTGCGGCACGATTCAGTGTCGTCTCGCGCGCCCGACTCCGTTATGAGAAGTCGGACATGGATATGATCACCACAACCGACGCCCTCACCGCGGCCTGCGAGCGGCTGGCAAGCCACCGCTTCGTTACCGTCGACACCGAATTCCTGCGCGAGACGACCTTCTGGCCGAAGCTCTGCGTCGTCCAGATCGCCAGTCCCGACGAGGCGGTGGTGGTCGACGCGGTTGCGGAGGGCATCGACCTCGCTCCCTTCTTCGCGCTGATGGCGAACGAGAAGGTGCTGAAGGTCTTTCATGCCGGCCGGCAGGACATCGAAATCGTCTGGCACCTCGCCAGCATCATCCCGCATCCGGTGTTCGACACCCAGGTCGCGGCCATGGTGCTCGGCCATGGCGATTCCATCTCCTACGACCAGCTGGTCCAGCGCATCACCGGCCAGGTGCTCGACAAGTCGCTGCGCTTCACCGACTGGTCGCGCCGCCCGCTTTCCGCCGCGCAGGTCGCCTATGCGGAAGCCGACGTCACCCATCTGCGCGACGTCTTCCTGAAGCTCGACGCCGATCTGCAGAAGCGCGGCCGCGCCGACTGGGTCGGCGAGGAGATGGCGGTCCTCACCTCGCCCGACACCTACCGGCAGGAGCCCGAGCGCGCCTGGGAGCGGCTGCGCTCGCGCGCGCGCAAGCCCAAGGACCTCGCGGTGCTGATGGAGGTCGCCGCCTGGCGCGAGCGTGAGGCGCAGGCGCGCGACATTCCGCGCTCGCGCATCCTGAAGGACGACGTGATCGCCGAGATCATCTCGCAGCACCCCAATTCGGTGGAGCGCCTCGGCCAGCTGCGCTCGGTCCCCAAGGGCTTCGAGCGCTCCCGCGCCGGCGAGCAGATCGTCGAGGCGGTCAAGGCCGGCCTGGCGCGCGATCCCAAGACGCTGCCGCGCATCGAGCGCGACAAGCCGCTCTCCAACGGCGCCTCGGCGACGGTGGAACTGCTGAAGGTGCTGCTGCGCATGACCTCGGAGCAGCACGGCGTCGCCGCCAAGGTGATCGCCACCACGGACGATCTCGAGCAGATCGCCTCCGACGAGACGCCCGACGTGCAGGCACTGCGCGGCTGGCGGCGCGATCTGTTCGGCGAGCGCGCGCTGGCGCTGAAGTCCGGCCGTCTTGCGCTGGCCATGCAGCGCGGCCGCGTCATCGCCCTCGACCGCCCCGGCGAGGGCTGACGCCGAGGCGAATGCCGCGGGTCAGGTCACGATCAGCGGCTCGCGGCCGATCAGCCGGGCGAGCGTGCGCAGGCGATTGCCGACGCGCTCGCCGCCCAGCGGGCCGAGATCGCCCTTGAGCCGAAGCATCAGCTTGCCGCGATCCACCAGCAGCGGGGCCTCCTGCAGCGTGCCGGGCATGGCCGCCGAGAGGATATAGGCCACGCGCAGGGCCGCCCCGAGGATGCGCGCACGGTCGAGCAGCCGCGCCGACACCAGCTCGCGGATGCGCGGCGACAGGTCCTCGTCCACCATTCCGACATGACGGTAGTAAATGGCGAGCCCGAGGAAGGCGCGTCCGGGATGGTCGACGCCGATAAAGGCGGCGTGGGCGATCAAATTGAGGCTCTGCTCGCCGCGATAGTCGGGATGCGCGCGCCAGCTGATATCCGCCAGCAGGCACGCGGCGTGGCGCAGGCGCTTCTCCTCGACGCTTTCCTCGATGCCGGTCGAGGCCATGAAGCGGTCGGTCCACTCCACAAGCTCCCAGCCATGGACGGGCGAGCGCGAACGTACCTCGTTCAGCTCGGCCGTGGCGGCGATGAGCGGATCGACCTTCTTCTCGTCGTCGGCCAGCATCTCGAACAGCAGGCCCTCGCGCACGCCCTGCGCCGAGATGTAGACATTGGCCGGCTTGCCGATGCGGATGACGTTCTCCAGCACCAGCGCGCCATAGGCGAGCAGCTGGCGCCGCCCTTCCGCCACCGTCTCGATGCGCGAGAGCGTATCGACCGGCACGCGCTGCACCAGCCGCACGAACTCCAGCGCCTCCTTGGCCGGAATGACGTAGCCGTGCATCACATGCAGCGGATAGCCGCGCTGGAACATGTGCAGCCGCGCCAGAGCGCGCCAGGTACCGCCGACGGCATAGAAGGTGCGGCCCTTCAGATGCTCGAGATGCGTCTCCTTGGTCAGCGTGTCCTTGACGATCTTGGCCGCCTTCTTCAGCGAGCGACCGGAGGTGTCCTGCAGGGCGAGGCCGCCGAGCGGGAAGGTCACGCCGCTGCCTATGCGATGGCCCTGCACGTCGGCCAGTTCCAGCGAGCCGCCGCCGAGGTCGCCCACCACGCCATTGGCATGGTGCACGCCCGAGAGCACGCCGAGCGCGGAAAGCTGCGCCTCGCGCTTGCCCGAGAGCAGCTCGACATCGGTGCGGCAGATCTCGGCGCAGGCGGCGACGAATTCCGGCCCGTTGGAGGCGTCGCGCGCTGCGGCGGTGGCCAGCACGAACAGCCGGCCGACGCCCATGCGGTCGCACAGGACGCGGAAGCGCCTGAGCGTCGAGAGCGCCTTGGCCACCGCGTCGGCATTCAGCCGTCCGGTGGTCGCCACTTCGCGGCCGAGGCCGCACGACGCCTTCTCGTTGAAGATCGGCGTCGGGCTGCGCGACAAGTGCTCGTAGACGACGAGGCGGACCGAGTTGGAGCCGATGTCGATGACCGCGATCGGCGCGCCGGAAACGAGGCTGGAGGACGCCTCGCGCAGGTGTTCGTTCATGCGGTCACGCGCGGTCGCGGCGACGGACGAGGCTTCGCGGCGACGATTCTTTGAGCGACTTCCCACGTCCAGACAGGCTCGGATTGGTCATGAAATACTGTTGGGCGTTGAATTTTTCCTCGCCCTCGGCCGGCACTATGCGTTGCGACGAGCCGTCGGGCAACACGCGCCAGCTCTGCTGGTTGTCCTGCAGGTTGGCGACCATGATCTGGTCGAGGATCTGCATGTGCACCGTCGGGTTGGTGATGGGGCACAACGACTCGACGCGGCGGTCGAGATTGCGCGGCATGAGATCGGCGGACGAGATGTAGAGCGCCGCCCCCTTGTTGGGCAGGCTGTGGCCGTTGCCGAAGGCATAGATGCGCACATGCTCCAGGAAGCGGCCGACGATGGACTTGACCCGGATATTGTCCGAAAGCCCGGGCACGCCCGGACGCAGGCAGCAAATGCCGCGCACCACGATATCGATGGCGACGCCGCCCTGGCTGGCGCGGTAGAGCGCGTCGATGATCATCGGGTCGACCAGCGAGTTCATCTTCAGCCAGATCGCCGCCGGCCGGCCCGCCTTGGCGAATTCGATCTCGGCGGCGATATGGTCGAGGATCTTCTTCTTCAGCGTCAGCGGGGCGATGGCCATCGCATCGAGTTCCGCCGGCTCGGCATAGCCGGTGATGAAATTGAAGATGCGCGCCACGTCGCGCGCGATCACCGGATCGGCGGTGAAGAAGGACAGATCGGTATAGATGCGCGCGGTGATCGGGTGATAGTTGCCCGTGCCGACATGGCAATAGCTCGCCAGCGTGCCGCCCTCGCGGCGCACCACCATCGACAGCTTGGCGTGGGTCTTCAGTTCGAGGAAGCCGAACACCACCTGCACGCCGGCGCGCTCGAGGTCGCGTGCCCAGCGGATGTTCGCTTCCTCGTCGAAGCGCGCCTTCAGTTCCACCAGCGCGGTGACCGACTTGCCGGCCTCGGCCGCCTCGGCCAGCGCCTTGATGATCGGACTGTCGGACGAGGTCCGGTACAGCGTCTGCTTGATGGCGACGACGTTCGGGTCGCGCGCCGCCTGCCGCAGGAACTGCACCACCACGTCGAAGGATTCATAGGGGTGGTGGACCACCAGATCCTTCTCGCGGATCGCCGCGAAACAGTCGCCGGCATGGTCGCGGATGCGCTCGGGAAAGCGCGGATTGTAGGTCTTGAACTTCAGGTCCGGGCGGTCGACGCCGACCAGCTGGCTGAATTCGTTCAGCGCCAGCAGCCCGTCCACGAGGAAGATCTCGTCGTCGGCCACGGCGAGCTCGCGCGCCACGAAGCTGCGCAGTTCCTCGGGCATGGAGCCTTCGATCTCGAGACGGATCACCTGCCCGAGGCGCCGACGCTTCAGCGCGCGCTCGAACTGGCGCATCAGATCCTCGGCTTCCTCCTCCACTTCGAGGTCGCTGTCGCGGATGACGCGGAAGCCGCCCTGCCCCTTCACCTGATAGCCCGGGAACAGGCGGCCGATGAACAGGCCGATCATCTGCTCGAGAGTGATGAAGCGCTGCGCGCCGTCCTCGCTGTCGGGCAGCCGGATGAAGCGGTCGATCTTCGCGGGGACACGGATGAGCGCGTTCATGGTGCGCCCGTCGCTGATGCGCGCGAGCTGCAGCGCCAGCGAGAAGCCGAGATTGGGGATGAACGGGAACGGGTGCGCCGGGTCGATGGCGAGCGGCGTCAGCACCGGAAAGACATGGCTGAGGAAGAAGTCGTCCAGCAGCGCACGGTCGGCCTTCTCAACGTCGGCACCGTCCACCAGCACGATGCCGGCGGCAACCAGCGCGGTGCGCAGCTCGCGCCAGCGCGCCTGCTGGTCCTCGGCCAACTCGGCCACCGCGGCGGAGATCAGCGGCAGCTGCTCGGCCGGCTTCAGCCCGTCCGGGCTCTTGCCGCTATAGCCTTCGCGCACCTGCTCCTTCAGGCCGGCGACGCGGACCATGAAGAACTCGTCCAGGTTGTTCGCCGAGATGGAGAGGAAGCGCAGCTGCTCCAGCAGCGGATGCTCGCGATTGGAGGCTTCCTCCAGCACGCGGCGGTTGAACTGCAGCCACGAGAGCTCCCGGTTGATGAAGCGCTCGGGGGAAGCCATCAGCTCCTCCTCCAGCGTCTGGGGAACGATAGGCTCGTGCACCGGCGCCGGTCCGAGTTCGATATCCGCAATGACCTGGGTCTCGGGCACCGTTGGTACTCCATCCTTTTTGCGGCTTGCGCGCTTCGTTCGGCGGGAAGGTCGCCGGGCATCGTGACGGCTGGATGACATAAGGTACCTTAACCTGATGCGAGGTCGTCCGGCGACTCCGCCGGAGCGTCCGCGGCATCGTCGCGGGCACGCAGAAGTTCGGACGCGAGCGCGCGGGTGAGCGGGCGCTTGCGCGCCAGCGCCTCGCGGTCGAGCGCGGCGATGACATCGCGCAGCCCGGCGATCGAGCGCTCCACACGCGGCAGCAGAAAGCTCAGCAGCGCCTCGTCCGGCGCGATCTGGCGATCGGCGAAGAGCTTGACGGCCACGGCCGCCAGCAGGGCATCGTCGGGCGCCCCGAGTTCCACCGCCGGCATGGCCCGCAGCCGCGAGGCGAGATCGCGGGTGACGACCTCGCCCGCCAGCGCCGCCGGCGCCCGCCGCGCGGTGACCAGCAGGCTCGCCCCCTGCTCGCCGACGAGGTTCAGCAGGTGGAACAGCGCGGCTTCGGGGACGGCGCCCTCGCCAAGGTCCTCCACCACCAATGCGCCACCGGCGAGAAGATCGGGCAACGCCGCGATTTCCAGCGCCCGCGCGGGAATCACCGGCGCGCCGGTCGCTTCCGCGAAAAGCGAAGCGAGATGCGATTTCCCCGATCCTTCAGGGCCGACCAGCGCCACCGCCCGCGCCGGCCAGTCCGGCCAGGCGTCGATCAGCGCCAGCGCCGCCCGGTTCGCAGGGCCGGGCAGAAAATCGTCGCGCGCGCGGCTGTCGAGATGCGGCAGGTCGAGCGGCAGCTGGCGCGCGGCGGGGGGAACAGGCGTCGACGCCGGCATGGTTCAGCTTACCCATGACTTCGGCGCGACCGGGGTCGGTGACGGCGGCGCGAGGGCCGCAGGCTCCTCCTCGCCGGTATAGAGCGGGCTTTCGAGATATTGCTCGATGGCGAAACGCACCAGCACGCCCGCTGCCGCGGCCAGCGGCACAGCCAGCAGCAGGCCGAGGAAGCCGAGCATGTAACCGAAGGCCAGCAGGGCGAACATCAGCCACACCGGATGCAGCCCGACGCTGTCGCCCACCAGCTTGGGCGAGAGGATGTATCCCTCGATGAACTGGCCGAAGACGAAGATGCCGATCACCAGCCCTATCATCGAATAATCGGGGAAGAACTGCACGATGGCGACGCCGGCCGCCAGCACCAGCCCGGTGAGCGAGCCGACATAGGGGATGAAGGTGATGATCCCCGAGATGAAGCCGATGACGAAGCCGAAGTTCAGCCCGGTCATGGTGAGGCTGATGGCATAGAAGCTGCCGAGGATCAGGCACACCAGCGACTGGCCGCGCACGAAGCCGGCAATGGCGCGGTCCATCTGCCGGGCAAGGTCGCGAACGACGTCGCGATGCTTCACCGGCAACCAGGAATCGACCTTCTCCACCATGTGGTTCCAGTCGTTCAGGATGTAGAACGCCACCACCGGGGTGATGACCAGCAGCGAGAACAGCGAGATCAGCGCCGCCCCGCCGGTCCACAGGCCCTGGATCAGGGTGAGGAGATAGGTCGCGCCCTGCGACACCAGTTCGCTCAGCCCCTGCTGGATGCTCGGCATGCGGTCGCCGATGAAATCGCGCAGCCACGCCGTCTTCTGGCCCTCGCCGGCCATCAGGTTCTGCAGCTTGACGATGTATTCCGGCAGCCTCTGGATGAAGGCGGCAAGCTGTGCGCCGAAGATCGGCACCACCATCAACATGAGCAGGATCGCCAGCAGCAGCGTGAGGCCAATGGTCACCAGCGATGCCAGTAGCCGATTGACGCCCCAGCTCTCCAGCCGCGTCGTCACCGGATTGAGGAAATAGGCGAGCGCGAGGCCGGCGACGAAGGGCAGCAGCACGCTGCTCAGCAGCCACGCCGCCGCTACGAAGATCGCCAGCACCGATACCCAGAACGTAACCTGCTTGTGCCAGGACATCCGAACTCCACCCCGCGCGTTACGCTGCGCACCCCATAAATACAGAAAAACCTGGCCGTTGCGATGCACAAGCGATGCCGCCCCCGCCATTCACAGGCCGAGCGGCGCGTCGCGGCACCTGTGGAAGGTTGCCTTGGCACCACCGCTTGCGGCACAACGTCGAGCCCCTTTGAGCCGCCCCTGCCGACAGGACACCGCCATGGCGCATGACGACCCGCTCTATACCGATGCGTCGCTGGTTGCGTTCTACGACACGGAAAATGACTGGGGCGAGGACCGTGGCTATTGCGCGGATCTTGCCCGCACGGCCGGCTCGGTGCTCGATCTCGGCTGCGGCACCGGCGTGTTCCTGGTCGGAATCGACGCTCCCGTTCGGGTCGGGGTCGATCCGGCCGCCGCCATGCTCGACGTGGCGCGCACGCGCTCCGGTGGCGACGGCGTCGAATGGATCGAGGCCGATGCCCGCCAGCTCGATCTCGGCCGCCGCTTCGACCTCGTGGTGATGACCGGCCATGCCTTCCAGGTGTTCCTGACCGACGAGGACCAGCGCGCCGCGCTCGCCACCATAGCGCGGCATCTGGCGCCGGGAGGCCGCTTCATCTTCGACAGCCGCAACCCCGCCTGCCGGGAATGGGAGGAATGGCAGCCGCAAAATTCGCGGCGCCATGTCGATCACCCGCTTCACGGCCAGGTCGAGGCGTGGAACACGGCGACGCATGACGCCACCACCGGCATCGTCACCTATGAGACCTTCTACCGCCTCGCGGATGGCGCGGAGCTGTCTGCCGCCAGCCGCATCCGCTTCACCCCGCGCGACGCGCTGGCGCAGCGGATGACGGACGCCGGACTTTCCGTCGAGCGCTGGCTCGGCGACTGGACCGGAAGCCCCTTCGACGAGGCGGCGCCCGAGATCATCCCGCTCGGCCGCCTCGGCTAAAGCGGCACGATCCCCGGCACCGCGTGACGCGCCGGTCGCGGCGTGGCACAACGCGGTGTCCCGCCCCGCCTGCCGTGATCCCTCCCATGCGCTCTTCCATCGTCACCTCTGCCGTCGTCGCCGCCCTTGTGGGCTTCGGAGGCACCCTCGCCCTCATCGTCGCCGCCTCGCAGGCGGTGGGCGCCACCCCGGCGCAGACCTCGTCGGCGGTCATCGGCCTGTGCCTGTCCATGGCGGCGACCTCCGCCTTCCTCGGCTGGCGCCACCGCATGCCGATCATCACCGCCTGGTCGACGCCCGGCGCCGCGCTGATTGCCGGCTCGCACGGGCTGGTCATCGAGACCGCGGTCGGCGCCTTCCTGCTGGCCGGCGTGCTCATCCTGATCACCGCCGCGGTCAAGCCGCTCGGCGCGCTGGTGCAGCGCCTGCCGGTCGCCATCGCCGCCGCGATGCTGGCGGGCGTGCTGTTCCGCTTCTGCACATCGGTGTTCACCGCCGGCGAGGCCGACCCGCTGCTGGTGCTGCCCTTGGTGCTGGTCTTCCTCGTGGCACGCCGCATCAGCCCGTTCGGCGCGGTGCTCGCCGTGCTGATCATCGGCATCGCGCTCGCCTTCTTCCTCGGCCATGTCGGCCCCCTGCCGGCCGGCCTGCCGCTGCCGGCGGTGGAACTGGTACTGCCGCGCTTCGAATTGCAGGCGCTGATCGGCATCGGCCTGCCGCTCTATGTCGTCACCATGGCCTCGCAGAACTTGCCCGGCCTCGCCGTGCTGCAGGCCGCCGGCTACAAGCCGCCGACCCCGTCCATCCTCGCGGTCACGGCGATTTCCTCGCTCATCACCGCGCCGATCGGCTCGCTGACCTCGAACCTGGCCGCCATCACCGCTTCGATCTGCACCGGGCCGGACACTCATCCGGACCCGAACAAGCGCTGGATGGCGACCTCCTTCTATGCGCTGTCCTATGTCGTCCTGGCGGCGGGGGGCGCCTCGGTGGTGGCGTTGATCGCGGCGCTGCCGGCCGGGCTGGTGGCGACCTTTGCCGGGCTCGCACTGCTGGGGCCGCTGGTGAACGCGCTCGGCACCGCCATGGGCGATGCGGAGCGGCGCTTTCCAGCCGTGCTGACGCTGGCGGTGACCGCGTCCGGTGTCTCGCTGCTCGGCATCGGCTCGGCCTTCTGGGGCCTCATCGCCGGGCTGGTGGCGCTCGGCATCGACCATGCGGGGCGGCGCTGACCCACAGGGCGAGCCCGCTCCAGCTTGCGAGGGCGCCGATAAGCGGCTAATCCGCGAGCGTTCTTGAAGGGTGCACGAGATGACCGGTACGGAAAAAGGCCTCAGCTACCGCGACGCAGGTGTCGACATCGACGCCGGCAACCGGCTGGTCGATCTCATCAAGCCGCTGGTCAAGGCGACCCGCCGACCCGGCGCGGACGCCGACATTGGCGGCTTCGGCGGCGTGTTCGATCCCAAGGCCGCCGGCTTCAAGGACCCGCTCATCGTCGCCACCACGGACGGCGTCGGCACCAAGCTGAAGATCGCCATCGAGACCGGCCGCCACGACACGATCGGCATCGACCTCGTGGCCATGTGTGTGAACGACCTCGTGGTGCAGGGCGCCGAGCCGCTGTTCTTCCTCGACTATTTCGCTACCGGCAAGCTGGCCCCCGAGGTCGGCGCCAAGATCGTCGCCGGCATCGCCAGGGGCTGCAAGGAGTCCGGCTGCGCGCTGATCGGCGGCGAAACCGCCGAGATGCCCGGCATGTATGCCGAGGGCGACTATGATCTCGCCGGCTTCTCCGTCGGTGCGGTGGAGCGCGGCGAATTGCTGCCCTCGCCGAATGTCCGGCCCGGCGACGTGCTGCTCGGCCTCGCCTCCTCCGGCGTGCATTCCAACGGCTATTCGCTGGTGCGCCGCATCGTCGAGGTGTCCGGCCTTGCGTGGGACTCACCGGCTCCCTTCGCGCCGGAAAAAACGCTCGGCGAGGCGCTGCTCACCCCGACGCGGCTTTATGTGAAATCAGCGCTCGCGGCCATCCGCGGCACGAGGAAAGTCAAGGCGCTCGCCCACATCACCGGCGGTGGCCTCACCGAGAACCTGCCGCGCGTGCTGCCCAAGCACACGGTCGGCCGCATCGCCCTCACCGGCCTGACCGTCCCGCCCGTCTTCCGCTGGCTGGCGCAAGTCGGCAAGGTGGCGCCGGAGGAAATGCTGCGCGCCTTCAATTGCGGCATCGGCATGGTGGTGGTCTGCGCGCCGGAAGATGCCGAGACGGTGGCCGACACCCTCGCCGATGCCGGCGAGGAGGTGATCCACCTCGGTGCCATCGAGCCCGGCGAAGGCGCTGCGCACACGGTCTATGACGGCACGCTCGCCGTCGACGCCCCGCTCTGAGGCGCGCCATGACCAAGCCCCGCGTCGCCGTCCTCATCTCCGGGCGCGGCTCCAACATGATGTCGCTCATCGAGGCGGCGAGCGAGCCGGGCTATCCGGTGGAGATCGCGGTGGTCATTTCCAACCGCCCCGAGGCCCACGGCCTCGCCCGCGCACAGGCGGCGAACATCCCGACGCGGATCATCGACCACAAGGCCTATGCGGATCGGGCGAGCTTCGATGCGGCGCTCGACGCCGTGCTGGCAGACGAACAGGTCGATTTCGTCTGCCTCGCCGGCTTCATGCGGCTGCTCACCGCCGAGTTCACGCGGAAATGGTACGGCCGGATGATCAACATCCACCCGGCGCTGCTGCCGAGCTTCAAGGGCCTGCACACGCATGAGCGGGCGCTGGAGGAAGGCGTGCGCATCCACGGCTGCACCGTGCATTTCGTCACGCCGGAAATGGATGTCGGCCCGATCATCATGCAGGCCGCCGTGCCGGTGCTGGACGGCGACACGCCCGAGACGCTTGGTGCCCGCGTGCTGGCGCAGGAGCACGTCATCTACCCCGCCGCGCTGCGCCTCGTCACCGAGGGCCGCGCCGCGCTGCGGGACGGGCGCGTCGTGGTCGACGAGTTCGAGCTGATGCCACCGGCGCTGGTGGTGCCGCCGGCCTTCTGAACGCGCGGCCGCCTACGCCCGCTCGATCCGCACCCGGTTGTCGTGGAACGCCGCGCCGCCAAAGGGCGCGACAGGGTCGGCACCGGTGAGGCTGTTGATGCCCCGCCCATTGGCATGCGCGCGGTTCGGCCAGATCGATTCCGCCACCACCACGCCGCGCCGCACGCCGTCGAACAGCCGGGCGTGCAGCAGCGCCTCGCCGCGCGCGCTCGCGATCCGCAGCAGATCGCCCGTGACGATGGCGAGCGCCGCCGCGTCCTCGGGATGGATCATCAGTTCCGGACGCCTCTCGCGACTGATGGAACTCGGCGTCTCGGTGAAGCTGGAATTGAGGAAGGAGCGCGCCGGCGCCGTCACCAGGCGGAACGGGAAGTCTGCCGTCGCCTCCTCGATGACGTCCCAGTGGTCGGGCCACTCCGGCATCTGCGCGTGGTCCCACGTCTTATCCGGCCGGGAAAACGGCACCTTGTCCCAGTCCGGCTTCAGGTGGAATCGGCCGTCCGGCCAGTTGAAGCCCTTGACGTAATGTGCCGTCTCGAAATCCGGCTGGATGTCGATGAAGCGCTTCTGCTCCAGTTCCGCCAGCGTGCCGCGTCCCGTCGCCTGCAGCGTCCAGTCGGCGATGTCGCGCGGGCTCATATGGAAGCCCGCATGCTCGGCGCCGAGCCGCTCGGCCAGAGCGCAGACCACCTCGTGATTGGTGCGGCATTCGCCCGGCGGCTCGACCAGTTTCGGGCCGAGCAGCACATACTGGTTGCCGCCGCCCTGGTAGATGTCGTCATGCTCGGTGAACATGGTCGCCGGCAGCACGATGTCGGCCATGCGCGCCGTCTCGGTCATGAACTGCTCGTGCACGGCGACGAACAGGTCCTCGCGGGCGAAGCCGCGCAGCACCTTGTCCTGATCGGGCGCGACCGACACCGGATTAGTGCTCTGGATCAGCATGGCGGCGACCGGCGGGCCGCCCAGCAGCGCCTCGGGATCGCCGGTCAGGATGTCGCCGATGCGCGACTGGTCGAGCCGGCGCGTCGCGATGCCGGGGATGTCGAGCCCCTCGATCATCTGCTTGTTCCAGCGGAAGATGGCGCCGTTGGTGTGGAAGGCGCCGCCGCCCTCATGCTGCCAGAGCCCCGCGACGGTGGCGATCGAGGCCACCGCATGCATGTTCACCGCGCCGTTGCGCGAGCGGGTGAAGCCGTAGCCGGCGCGGATGAAGGTCTTCGGCGTGCGCCCTATGGCGTGCGCGAACACCTCGATCTCTGCCGCCGGCAGGCCGGTAATCCCCTCCGCCCATTCCGGCGTGCGGTCCTTGAGATGCGCCTCCAGCCCTGCCGGATCGTCAGCGAACGCGGCGAGATAGGCGCGGTCAGCGAGATCGTCGCGGAACAGCACATGCATGATGGCGCAGGCCAGCGCCCCGTCTGTGCCCGGACGGATCAGCAGGGGAATGTCCGCCTGCTCCACGGTGGGCGAGCGATAGACGTCGATGACGGCGATCCTCGCCCCCCGCTCCTTGCGGGCCCGGATGGCGTGCGTCATCACATTGACCTGCGTGGAGACCGGGTTGGTGCCCCAGATCACCACGAGATCGGCCTTGGCAATCTCGCGCGGATCCGGCCCGGCCAGCTTGCCGGTGCCGGCCATGAAGCCGCCCCAGGCCGGGTTGACGCAAATCGAGGAGAAGAAGCGCGAATATCCCTTGGCATGGGTCAGCCGGTTGATGCCGTCGCGCATCACCAGCCCCATCGTGCCGGCGTAGTAATAGGGCCAGACCGCTTCCGCACCGTGGCGCTGCTCGGCTTCGCGGAAGCGGTACGCGATTTCGTCCAGAGCCTCGTCCCACGCGATGGGCGCGAAGTTCCCCTCCCCCTTGGCGCCCATGCGGCGCAGCGGCCGGGTCAGGCGGTCGGCGTGGTTGGCCCGCTCGGCATAACGCGCGACCTTCGCGCAAATGACGCCGGCCGTGTAGGTGTTGGCGCTCGATCCGCGCACCCGGCCGATGCGCCCGCCGGAGATGTCGATCTCCAGCGCACAGGTCGAGGGGCAGTCATGCGGGCAGGCCGAATGGCCGGTGCGGGCGGGGAAATTGTGCTGATTCATGAAAAAGGCGCTCCGCCAGCATCCTAGCGGAGCGCCCCTTCATTTAACACCCTGCGGGACAGACGCCCGGCGAGGCTTCCGGCTCAGTGAGAGCCGACCGCCGCCGCCGAGCGGCGGCTCTTGGTGATCCAGCCGAAGCTGACCACGAAGATCGCGCCAATCACTGCCGCGAGGTAGTGCGGCAGCGCCGCCGGCTTCAGCCCAACCGGATCCTCGGGATCGGCAACCTCTTCCACGAGGCCGCCCGCGAAGCCCTGCATGGCTTCCAGCACGACCTTGTCGCTGACCAGCATCTCGCCGGCGATCCAGCCCAGCAGCGCTGCGCCGAACCAGATGAGGACCGGGAAACGCGAGATCAGCTTCAGGATCAGCTGCGAGCCGAAGACGATCAGCGGAATGGTGAGCAGCAGGCCGAAGATGAACAGTTCGGCATGGCCGCGCGCGGCGGCGGCGATGGCGACGACATTGTCGAGGCTCATCACGGCGTCGGCGATGGCGATGGTGCGCACGGCCTTCCACAGGCTGTCGGCACTCTCTACGTGATGGCCCTCGCCGCCTTCGTCGAGCACGAGCTTGATCGCGATCCAGAACAGCAGCAGCGCGCCGACAACCTTCAGCAGCGGGACGCCGAGCAGATAGGAAACCGCGAGCGCGAACAGGATGCGCAGGCCGACGGCCGCGCCGGCGCCGAGCAGAATGCCCCATTTACGCTGCTTCTCCGGCAGGGAGCGGCAGGCAAGGGCGATCACCACGGCGTTGTCGCCGGAGAGCAGCAGATCGATCCAGATGATCTGGAGCAGCGCCACCCAGAAGATAGGGCTAGTGAAATCCATCGTGTCCTCTCTGGTCGTCGAAGTCGTTTATATCGCCGCGCTAGGATTTCCTGAACCCCTGAACAGTTTTGCCGATAGGCAACTGGCATACTTTATTAAGTACGCCAGTTGCCTGTCCGCAAACTGAAAGCGCCCACGACTTTTGAGAGCCGCGGGCGCCCAGGGAGGGAATCCAGCCCGTCGCGTCAGGCGTGCGGCTCTGCCGAGTGCCCGCCGCGCAGGCGCGTGATGGTCCAGCCAATGGCCAGCACCAGCGCCGCGCCAGATGCCGCCGCGACATATTCGAAGTGGTGGACGACGGCCTCGCCGAAATATTCGAGGACCTTGATGTCCGAGACGAACATTTCGCCCGCAACCCAGCCCAGCAGCGCAGCGCCGGCCCAGACCAGGAACGGAAAGCGCGACAGCAGGCCCATGATCAGCGCGGCGCCGGCAATGATCATCGGGATCGAAATGACCAGACCGAACACGATCAGCGTCCAGTTGCCGTCAGCCACCGCGGCGATGGCGACGACGTTGTCGAGGCTCATGACAAGGTCGGCCACGGCGATGGTGCCGACCGCACGCCACAGGCTGTCATGCGCGGCAACGCCGCCCTCTTCGCCTTCCGCCTCGGGGACGACGAGGTCTACGGCGATGTACATCAGCGCCAGCGAACCGATGACGCGCAGCCAGGGCAGGCCGAGCAACACCGCGATGATGGCGGTGAAGACGATGCGCATGCCGACCGCGACGCCGGCGCCGAGCACCATGCCCGTGCGGCGCATGCGATCAGGCAGCGAGCGGCAGGCCATGGCGATCACCACGGCGTTGTCGCCCGACAAGAGGACGTTGATCCAGATGATCTTCAGCAGCGCTAGCCAGAATAGCGGCTCAAGGTAGTTCATTGATACGGTTTCCCTCACCGCTCGCCTTTCAGGCGAGACTCGATATGGATTATCGGCGTTGGCGCGCCGTGCTACGGTGAGGCAAGAGGAGGTGGCTCCGGCGGGCCCACTCCCGGGCGCTCTTGGCGCGCCAATAACGGCATCCCCGCTGCGGGCCACTTCTCCGTGGCCGGACCCCCGCAGCGCCCATGGCAGCAACATACATAATAATCTATGGGGTGGCCAAGCCTTTGGGACGAAATTTCCTGAGGTAATCGTGCTGCATGCGCACAATGTTGCGCTGCCGTGCAAAAGATAACGCCCCGCCCGGCGGACCGGACGGGGCGCAAACGCAGCGGAAGACGCTGCGAAGACTGGTCAATCAGCCGACGATCTCGTTCCCGGCGAAGAACTGGGCGATCTCGATCGCGGCGTTCTCCAGGCTGTCGGAACCGTGCGCCGAGTTCTCGCCGACCGAGAGGGCGAAGTCCTTGCGGATGGTGCCCTCGGCGGCATTCGCCGGGTTGGTGGCGCCCATCACTTCGCGATACTTGGCGACGGCGTTCTCGCCTTCCAGCACCTGCACGACGATCGGCTCGGAGATCATGAAGTCGACGAGCTCGCCGAAGAAGGGGCGCTCCTTGTGCACGCCGTAGAAGGTCTCGGCCTGAGCGCGGGTGAGCAGGATGCGCTTCTGGGCGACGATCCGCAGGCCGGCCTTCTCGATGTGGCTGTTAATGGCACCCGTCAGGTTACGGCGGGTCGCGTCGGGCTTGATGATCGAAAAGGTGCGCTCGAGCGCCATGACGTTCGTTCCTTGAAGCAGTGGGAAGGATTGGGATTGCGTTTCGCAGCGGCTTATAGCGGCGCCTCCGGGCGCCGACAAGATGACCTCGGAGACACGACCGCGCCGGCCGGCCGATCAACACGGCGTGCGCAGTCGCAACTATCGGGCGGACTCCGCTTGCGGGGGAACCGGTCCGGGAGCATCTGGGTGACCGCGGGACGGCGAGATGTCGGCCGGATCGTTGAGGAAGTTGAGAAATGAAGAAATGGATCCTGCCCGCCCTTGGAGCCGTCCTTCTGCTGGGCGGCGCCCTGCTCCTGCCGCGCATGCCCATGTCGGACAGCAGCGCCGAGGCGGCCAACGTCGTGGCCCCGGCCCAGAATGGCTACCGCACCTGTTTCATCGAGCGGCGGCTTGTGTCCACCGGCATGCCGCGGCTGGAGACGACACGCCGTTGCGTGTTCGACAGCTAGGTATCTTCACGACTTCATGAACAGGCCTTGGAACTTTATCGTCAGTACACACGTTAAGGTCACGTTAACGGACGAGAGAGGCAAAGCACGGATGAACGTAAGCAAAGCGCTTCGTTCGGTTAGGCTGGCTGCAGTAAGCGGCGGGTGGTGCTTGTCTGTGTCCGCAGTTGAGAGTTTTGCGATGTCGAGTTGATGGTCCGGTGGTTCTTCCCACCGGAAGGTGGAAGGGGAACCAGAGATGTTACGGACCGTTGTTCTTAGTGCGATCGCTGCGTTGATGGGTTTTACCGCGCTGTTCGTCGGCGCGGCGTCGGCAACCGGATATTTCAAGCGTCAGCCGGTCGCCGCGACCGTGGAAATACCGGTCGAACCGATCGCAGGGGACTGCGTTATCCAGACCAAGTGGATGAGCGACGCCGGCCGCATGGTGAAGGTCGAGCGGCCCGTCTGCTACTGAACGGAATTCAGGAATAGGCTCGCGGCATCCCACTCCCCCAAGCCCCACGCGAGCCCATACGCCCCGGCTCCTTCCCCCTAAGGAGCCGGGGCATTTTTTTGCTATCCGCCGAGATGAACGGCGGGCAACCGCCCATTCAGCAAATATTGCCCGGCGATGCGCGAGATTGCGGTTGTTCCGGTCACCCGGTACGAGCGACCCCGATCCAGCCCGTTCCCGCCGACCCGGTGCTGCGTTCGGCGCCCCCGGTCCCGCCGCAGAAGCGGGGCCGGGGGCACTGCCCCGGCCGCGCGTGAGCCGTGGATTCAGGCTTCGAGAAGCCGCTTGCGGAACAGCAGGCCGGCGGCGATGGCGCCGATCGGCGGAAAGACGATGAACAGCCAGAGCTGGCTGAGCGCCTGCCCGCCGGCGAACACCGCAGGACCGAGGCTGCGCGCCGGATTGACCGACACGCCCGTCACCGGAATGAACACGATGTGGATGAGCACCAGCGCCCAGCCGATGGCAAGACCGGCCGCCGGCGTGGTTCCCGCCTTGCTGGTCGCGCCGAGGATCACCACCAGGAAGACGAAGGTGGTGACGAGTTCCACGAGAATGGCCGAGCCCATGCTGTAGCCGCCGCCATAACCCTCGCCCCAGCCATTCTGGGCGAAGCCGAGCGTGGCGATGTCGTAGCCGCCGATCTTGCCGCTGACGATCGCGTAGAGCACTCCCGCGCCGAAAACGCCGCCGAGCAACTGCCCGATGATATATCCCGGCAGCTCCGAGGCCGGCAGCCGGCCGGCGGCCCAGACGCCCAGACTAACGGCCGGGTTGATATGGCAACCCGAGATCGGGCCGATGCCATAGGCCATCACTGTCACCGAAAGACCGAAAGCGAAGGCGACGGCGAGGAACCAGACCGGGGAAATCGCCGCATAGCCCGTCACCACGGCGCCGCAGCCGAACAGCACGAGAACGGCGGTGCCGAGAAACTCCGCAACATATTTCTTCATTCGTCACCTGTTGGGCCGCAGATGCACGAAACGAGGCACCCATCCCGTACGCAACAACGCAAGCGGATTCTGATACCGCAGAACAATCTCCGTCAAGCGTGGCGCGTCCCACCCTCGCCTGCTCCCACACGCGGCCCGCGCCAGCCCCGGGATCGCGCCGACGCTATGACAATCATCACCACAGAGAATTGGCCGCGCCGCGAATGTCGGCGCATCATCCACGGGTCCCGCCCAATACCGCCAATGAGTGACCCGCATGAGCGCCGCCGACCTTTTCGTCCAACGCTATCGGACCTTCGCCGCCTATAATGCCTGGGCCAATCGCCGGCTTTATTCCGCGGCGGCGCAGCTGATCGACGCGCAATACCGTGCCAACCGCGGCGCCTTCTTCGGCTCCGTCCACGGCACGCTCAACCATCTGCTGGTGACCGACCGGATCTGGATGCGGCGCATGTCCGGCACCGGCGACGCGCCGACCCGGCTGGATGCAATCCTGTTCGAGACGCTTGCGGAGCTGGTCCCCGCCCGCCAGGCCGAGGACGCACGCATCGCGACCCATGTCGCCGGCCTTAGAGCGGCCGAGCTTTCGGCCGATCTCCGTTACAACAACTCGGCCGGGCAGCCCTTCGTCCAGCCGCTGGCGACGGTGCTCGACCATGTGTTCAACCACCAGACCCATCATCGCGGGCAGGTGCACAGCCTCATCAGCGGCCTTCTGGGAAATGCGGCGACACCCTCGCTCGACCTAGTGCTGTACCAGCGCGAGGCGGGCATCGCCGTTCCAGTGTAAGGTATCGGTCCCACGCCGGCGAGCGGCTCAGACCAGCGCCAGCACCCGGCTCGGCCCGCCGGACGCGCCCTTGATCTTCGGGCCGCCCACCACCAGCGTCGCTCCCTTGGCGGGCAGCATGCCGAGATTGCTCGCCGCCTCCACCCCCCAATGGCCGGAGCCGAGCCATTTGTAGTGAAAGCCGAAGTCCTTGGACGCACCATGGTCCAGGGACAACGTATCCACCACCACGCCGGACACTCCCTTCTGCGCCAGCACCGCGGCGACGTCCGGGTGGAAGCCGGGGAAATGCAGCGTGCCCGTCGCGTCCGCATTGCGGAATTTGTCGGTGGCGACGAACCTGTCCCAGCCGGTATGGAGCCCCACCGCCGCGCCCGGCGGCAGCGGGCCATTGGTAGCCTCATAGGCCGCCAGGTCGGCCGCGATCAGCTGGTAGTCGGGATCGGCCGCCGCCTTGGCCGAGATATCGATCACCGCCAGCGGCACCACCAGTGCCTCGATCGCGATCTGGTCGGCGCTCGGACCATCCTTGGAGAAGTGGAAGGGGGTGTCGAGATGCGTGCCGGTGTGCTCGTTCACCACCCACTCATTCAGGTTGAAGCCGTCCTTGTCGAAGCTGAACAGCTGGCGAATCTCCAGCTGCGGCTTGCCGAAGAAGGTCGGGAAGGCTGGGTCCAGCACATGGGTGAGGTCCACCACCTTGCTGAAGCTCACCGGCGCGGCAAAGGCGCCGGCCACCGGCATCGCCGAGAACGCCGCTGCGGCCGCGGCCATCCCGGCCCCCTTGAACAGCCCCCGGCGCGACAGACGCTGCGCCACCACTTCCTGGCAACCCGGTATGCACATCGCCCTGCACTCCCCGCCTGCTCCATATTACTCTATGTGAATAGTGTACTATCTGACGATTCTGTAAAGCCTGCTGGTACAGAATGCCCCCCCTCGCCCTGTCTGACGCCAAGCTCCCGGCACATGACGCCCCTGCGGGACATTCCGTCTCTTGCCGCTTTGCCAATGGCGCGGCACAAGACGGCGCATGATCACCTTCGACGATATCTCGCTCCGGGTCGCCGGACGCCTTCTCATCGAGCACGCCTCGGTCTTCATCCCCGAGGGCGCGCGCGTCGGCCTTGTCGGGCGCAACGGCACCGGCAAGACCACGCTGTTCCGCGCCATCACCGGCGACCTCTCGCTCGAGACCGGCAATATCCGCATCCCCGCGAGTTCGCGCATCGGTCAGGTCGCGCAGGAAGCACCCGCCGGGCCGGAGCGGCTGATCGACGTCGTGCTGGCCGCCGACACCGAGCGCGCCGCGCTGCTCGCCGAACAGGCAACCGTCACCGATCCCGGCCGCATCGCCGACATCGAGCTGCGGCTCGTCGATATCGACGCGCATTCCGCCCCGGCGCGCGCGGCGCGGATCCTCGCGGGCCTCGGTTTCGACGAGAGCGCGCAACAGCGCCCCTGCTCTGAATTCTCCGGCGGCTGGCGCATGCGCGTCGCGCTGGCCGCCGTGCTGTTTTCCGAGCCGGACCTGCTGCTGCTCGATGAGCCGACGAACTATCTCGACCTCGAAGGCACGCTGTGGTTGCAGGACTATCTCGCACATTATCCCCGCACCGTGCTGATCGTCAGCCATGACCGCGAGCTGCTGAACGAATCCGTCTCCTTCATCCTGCATCTCGACCAGCGCAAGCTCACGCTCTGGCGCGGCGGTTACGATTCCTTCGAGCGCCAGCGGGCGGAGAAGCAGGCACTCGACCAGAAGGCCCGCACCAAGCAGGAAGCCAAGCGCAAGCATATGGAATCCTTCGTGCAGCGCTTCCGCGCCAAGGCGTCGAAGGCCCGGCAGGCCCAATCCCGCCTGAAGGCGCTGGCGCGCATGGCTCCGATCGCCGAGGCGGTGGGCGAGAGCGCAGCGGCCATTTCAATCCGCCATCCCGAGCGGCAGCTCTCGCCGCCGATCATGACGCTTGACGGCGTCTCGGCGGGCTATGACGGCCGCACCGTGTTGCGCAACCTGACATTGCGCATCGACCATGACGACCGCATCGCCCTGCTCGGCCCGAACGGCAACGGCAAGTCGACCTTTGCCAAGCTGATCTCGAACCGGCTCGCGCCGCTGGGCGGCCGTGTCGTCACCGCGGCGGGGCTGGAGATCGCCTATCTCGCGCAGCACCAGCTCGACGAACTGGTGGCGGAGGACACCGTGTACGACCATGTCCGCCGGCTGATGCCGGACGCGCCCGAGGCCAAGGTGCGGGCGCGCGCCGCCGAGATGGGCTTTTCCGGCGAGCCGGCCAATACCCGCATCGCCAGCCTGTCGGGTGGCGAGAAGGCGCGCCTGCTGCTCGGGCTCGCCGCGTTTCGTGGCCCGCATCTGCTGATTCTGGACGAACCGACGAACCATCTCGATATCGCCTCGCGCCAGGCTTTGGTCGAGGCGCTGAACGAATTTCCGGGCGCGGTGATCCTCATCAGCCATGACCGCTCGCTGCTCGACGCAGCAGCCGAGCGGCTTTGGCTGGTCGCCGACGGTACGGTGCGCCCCTATGAGGGCGACCTCGACGAGTACCGGCAGCTCGTCCTGCGCAGATCCGCGCCGAAGGAGCGCAATGTGTCGGCTTCCGATGCGGCGGCGCGCAAGGATACGGCGCCCAAACGTCCGGCTCTTGGACCATTGCGCAAGCAGATCAAGGAAGCCGAGACGGCCATGGCCCGGATGGAAGGTGAGATCGCCAAGCTGGATTCCCGGCTGGCGGCGCCGGGCTTCTATGAGAAAGATCCCCGCGAGGCGGCGCAGCTATCGGCCACGCGCGCGCAAATGAGCGAGAAGCTCGCGACCGAGGAAGAGCGCTGGATCACGCTCTCTGCCGAACTCGAACAGATCGAAGCCGGCAAAATGTGAACGGGGTGCTGGCGCGTCCGGCGCAACCCGCGTTCGCCCGGGGCCTGCCGGACTGAGAGAGCCTCGCCGACGACACCACAGTCGACCCCATTGAGATGCGTTGAACCGCGGGGCTCCGCGCCGCCGGCGGCACGTCGGCTTGCCTCGAATTACGCCACCACAAGCCTGAGGCTGGCCCAAGGCCGGCGTCGATGCGGCGTTCCGACCGGAGAATTCTCCCGCCATTGAGCCATGCCGCTATCGGCCGGGGCCGGCGCGGCGCCGCATCTGCGGACGAATGCGCGGCGCCCAGACAAAAAGAAACCCCGGCACAAGGCCGGGGTTTCCCTCACGTCAGAGACTGACGAGATCAGAACGTGCGACGAACCGACAGGATAACCTGGTTGAAGTTCGAAGAGTTCATGAGGTTGCCGAACTCGTCCTCGATCGGGGAGTCGTAGTTGGCTTCGCCGTAGGTGTACTGAGCCACGAACAGGAGGTTCTTGACCGGCACCCAGTTCAGGCTGGCGCCGACGTTGAACATGTTGAAGCTCGAGGAGTTCGCATCCCAAGCCGCCTCGGGAACGTCCAGCTCGCCGTAGTTGCCGAACAGAACGCCGAAGACCTGCGGGCTGAAGTAGTGGGTCAGCTCGCCGGCGACGGTCCAAGCGGTGGACGTCTCGTAGGTGCCGGTCGCCGGGTTGAAGTAGACGTCGGCCAGCTGGAAGGTGTTCGCCGGGGCATAGCTGCCAGCGATACCGGTGTAGGCAATCGCGCCGTCGCCGTAGGCGGCTTCGATGTACAGGGTGTCACCCTCGCCGAGAGCGTTCAGGTTGAACTTCACGCCACCGAGGACGCCCCAACCGATGTCGTCGCCGTTCTCGCCGCCGAGCAGGTCATAGGTCTCGTCGTTGATCTGACGAACGACGCCCGACACCTGGAAACCGCCCCACTCGCCTTCGTAGTTGAGGTTACCAACCAGGGCGGGGAGATCGGAGCCAGCGTCTTCAGAACCGAAGTCGAGATCGTAGACGCCGTTCGAACGGGTCGAGTCGTCTTCGATCGAGACCGTGGCCGTGAAGCCATTGCCGAAGTCAGCGGTGTAAGCGGCGACGATCGCGTTCTCGTCCGAGGTGAGCTCGATCGAGTCGATACCCCAGACGTTGTTGTCGGCGTAGTAGTCGTAGAACGACTGAACCTTACCGAAGGTGAAGCCGGCGAACTGGATGTAGGCCTTGTCCAGGCTCGGCGAGGTCGACTCACCGTAGGTCAGGCGGTACTCGATGAACGAGCGCAGCGTGCCGTACTCGGTCTGGGTGCGCGCGTCGAGACGCAGGGCGCCACGAGCCAGGAAGTACACATCGTCCTGCGCCTCGCCCGGGAGGTAAGACGTGTCGAGGTAGTTGTAGTCAACCTGGACGAAGCCACCGACCTTCAGGCAGGTGTCCGAGCCGGGGATGTAGTAGAAGCCCGCGCCGTAGGTGGAGCAGATCTTCACGTATTCCGCAGCCTTCGCCTTCACAGGCAGATCGGCCGCCGCAGCAGTCCCGACCATAGCAAGCCCGGCAACCGAGCTCAGCAGTACATTCTTGATGACCGTCTTCAACTTCATTCTCCCCCAAATTGGACCAATGTTGGGTTGCTTGTCAGGACCCACCGCATGTCGCGGCATCCGAGGACGATATTGTTGGAAACGAGGGGGCGGTGCAAAGCCAAAGTGGCCGGAAAGGGGCTCGGGGGGCCATTCAGCAGCGGAGTGTTGCCGTCCAGACACAATTTTCACACGCCCGCCGGCCGGCTTCACTGTTAATTCACCATCTTAAAAAGTCATGATGAATCAAGGCTTAACGGATGGCGGGCTCGGTGGCTGCCGCGGGCGGACATCGGCGGCGCCCTGATCTTGCCGGTATTCAGCGCCGCTGCCAGCGCCCCTCGGCGGACTGCTGCCAATAAGCGACCTCATGGCCGCCATCTTTCGCCGCGCGCCATTGGGCGCGGGCGTTGTCGATCTCTTCCGGGTCGGCGCCGTCGAACAGGTGAATCACGCGCGCGTACGAGGCGATGTCGGGAATCACCGCGCGTTCGACGAGGAATCGCACCTGCGCGCCGTTGGGATTCGATTCCGTCGTGGTGAGGAGAATCGGCTGGCGCGCCGATTCGGGCTGGCGATCGGTGCCGTGCGGCAGGAAAGACGCCTCGTCATAGGTCCACAGCAGATGGTCGAGCGCATCGATCCGCTCGTCGGTGGAAGCCTGCACCACACAGCGCCAGCCGCGTTCGAGGCATTTCTCCAGCAGCTGCGGAAGGGCGGCCTCCATGGGCCGCCCCTGCAGGTGATAGAAGAAGACCTCGGCCATTGCCCCAGCGCCTCGCAGTGCCGCGCCGGCGCGTCAGGATTCGTAGTGCTGCGCGACCATGTGGTCGAGCAGGCGCACGCCCCAGCCGGCGCCCCAGCTCTTGTTGAACTCGTTCGCCGGCGAGGACATGCCGGTGCCGGCGATGTCGAGATGCGCCCACGGCACGTCGCCGACGAATCGCTTGATGAACTGCGCGGCGGTGATCGAGCCGCCGAAGCGCCCGCCGGTGTTCTTCATGTCGGCGAATTTCGAATCGATCATTTTGTCGTATTCGGGCGAGAGCGGCAGGCGCCAGACCTTCTCGCCGGTGGCCTGCCCGGAGGCGAACAGGCGCTCCGCCAGCGTGTCGTCGTTGGAGAACAGGCCCGCATGCTCGGTGCCGAGCGCCACCATGATGGCGCCGGTGAGCGTGGCGAGGTCCACCATGAAGCGCGGCTTGAAGCGCTCCTTGGCGTACCAGAGCACATCGCCCAGCACGAGGCGGCCCTCGGCGTCGGTATTGATGATCTCGATGGTCTGGCCGGACATCGAGGTGACGATGTCGCCCGGCCGCTGGGCATTGCCGTCCGGCATGTTCTCGACGAGGCCGATCAGGCCGACCGCGTTCACCTTCGCCTTGCGGCTCGCCAGCGCGTGCATGAGACCGACGACGCAGGCCGCGCCCGCCATGTCGCCCTTCATGTCCTCCATGCCAGCAGCCTGCTTGATGGAGATGCCGCCAGTGTCGAAGACCACCCCCTTCCCGACGAAGACGACCGGCGCCTCGTCGTCCTTCGCGCCCTTCCAGCGCATGACGACGACGCGGCTCTCCTGGCTCGAGCCCTGGCCGACGCCGAGCAGCGCGCCCATGCCGAGCTTGCGCAGTTCCTTCTCGCCCATCACCTCGACGTCGACGTCGAGCTTGGAAAGGTCGCCGGCGCGCTTGGCGAACTCGGTCGGGGTCAGCACGTTGGCCGGCTCGTTCACCAGGTCGCGGGCGATGACGATGCCGTCGCCGACGCCCTCGCGCTTCTTGAAGGCACGCTTCGCTGCGGTGTCGTCCTCTATATAAAGAGTCACCTTCGGCCGGGCGGTAGCGTCATCCGGCTTCTTCCTGGTCTTGTAGCGGTCGAAATTATAGGCGCGCAGCCGGGCGCCGACGGCAAATTCCGCCGCCGCCTCGGGCGCAACCTCGCCATGCGGAAGGGCGAGCACGACACTCGCCTCCTTCACCGAAGCGGGCAGCTTGCCCATGGCGCTGCCGCCGATCTTCAGCCAGTCGAAAGTGGTGAGTTCAGCGGGCTTGCCGACGCCGACGAGAATGAGGCGGGTGACGGCCAGACCCGCCGGCGCGAGCAGTTCGAGCGTCTTGCCCGCCTTGCCGTCGAAACGGTCCGCCAGCGCGGCGCGGGTGACGGCGTCGCCGGCCGGCGCGAGCAGCGCCTCGACCGCCGGAGCCAGCGCCGGCCCTCCCCCATCCGCCCCTTCGGCCGCGAGAAGCACGACCACGCCTTCGAGCGCGGCGGGGAGCTTGGAGAAGCTGAATTTCACGGTATCGGGCATCGGGGCACCTGGCTTGGCGTCATTCTGAGCCCTCATGTTTAGCCGAATGCGCGTCCGGCGACGAGGCCCGGATGTCGGCATGGTGAAGGGAGCGCCGGCAGCGGCGATTTGCACCGGGCGCCGAGGCCGCTTATTGATCACCCTGCACGATGGTCACGCCGGGGCGGCGGACTTGTCGCTTGGAAAGGATGAGGACCGCCGCTCGATGACCCGACTGGATCGCTATGTGTTCCGTTCGGCCATGGTCGCCTTCGTAGGAACGCTGACCGTGCTCGCCGGCATGATCTGGGTGACGCAGGCGCTGCGCCAGCTCGACATCATGACGACGCAGGGACAGACCATCCTCGCCTTCGTCTTCATCACCAGCCTCGCCTTGCCGGCGCTCATCCTCGGCCTCGCGCCGGCAGCGCTGTTCATGGCGGTCGCGCACACCCTCTTCCGCCTGAACAGCGATTCGGAAATCGTCGTGGCGAGCGCGGCCGGCATTTCCACCTGGCGCTTCCTGCGGCCGCTCGTCTATCTCGCCCTGTTGGTCGCGGCGGGCTGCGCCAGCCTGTCGATCGAGTTGGTGCCAGCGGCGCTGCGCCAGTTCCGCTACGAGATCAGCCAGGTGCGCGCAGACTTCGTCGGCTTCATCGCCCAGCCCGGCCGGTTCACCAACCTCGCGCCGGGCATGGTGTTCAACGTGCGCGAGCGCAACGCGAACGGCGTGCTGGGCGGCATCTTCATCAACGATGCCCGCAACCCGAACGAGGTGAACACCTATCTCGCCCAGCGCGGGCAGGTCGTCGATTCGGCGGACGGCACCTTCCTCATTCTCGAGGACGGGGCGATCCATCGCCGCACCGCCGGCAAGCCGGACACCAATGTCGTCGAGTTCCAGCGCTACGCCTTCGACCTCTCGCCGTTCACCTCGGCCGACAACACCATGTACCGGGCGCCGGAGCGCAGCTTTCGCGAATTGCTGAACCCGGACCCGAACGATCTCGCGTACAAGCTGGACGCGGGCCGGTTCACCGAAGAAATTCATCGCCGCCTGTCGCTGCCGCTCTACGTGCTCGCCTTCTTCGGCATCGCCGTCGCGGCGCTGGCGGAACCGCGCACCACACGCGAGGGACGCGGCCTGGCGCTGGCCGCCACCGCCCCGTTCGTGGTGGTGCTACAGGTCACCAGCTTCGGCCTGATCAACCAGGTGAGAAACAATCCCGACCTCGTACCCCTCGTCTATCTCGTGCCGATCATCTTCATCATCGGTTCGGTGTTGTCGCTTAGCGGCCGCTTCAAGCCCCGCATGCCGCGGGCGATCAGCCTTTATTTCGACCGCATGGCGCAGCGCGTCGCGCGCGCCACGGTGAATTGAGCCCGATCATGCTGAAGCGTTCGCTCTGGGGAGAATCGACGTGATCGGGCGCACACTCGGAGTCTATTTCGGGCGGCGCTTCATCACGTCGGTCCTTGGCATCTTCGTGGGCTGCGCCTTCCTCATCATGCTGATCGACTTCCTCGAGATGTCGCGGCGCGTGGGCGAGCGGGACGTGGATTCGCTGACCCTGCTGCTGCTGATCTTCTATCGAGTGCCATTCTTCACCGAGCAGTTGCTGCCCTTCGCCGTGCTGTTCGGGGCGATCGGGACCTTCCTGACGCTGTCGCGCCGGCTCGAGCTCGTCGTCGCGCGCGCCGCGGGCATCTCAGCGTGGCAGTTCATCGCGCCGGCCTGTCTTCTCGCGATGCTGCTCGGCGTGTTGTCCACAACTGTCTACGACCCGCTGTCGGCCGACTTCAAGGAGCGGGCAAACCGCATCGAGGCGGAGATCTTCAACCGCCAGACCGGCCTGTTCGCCTCGACGATTGGCGGCTTCTGGATACGCCAGCAGAGCGTGGACGGTCAGGCCGTGATACAGGCAGCCGCCAAGGCCAATGGCGGCCGCGAGCTGTCTGGCGTTAACGTTTTCTTATTTGGGGACGATGGCAAGCTGATCGAACGCATCGAAGCGCGCAGCGCGACTCTCGAGGAGGGAGCGTGGCGGCTGAATGATGTGCGGGTCTTAACCCCGGAAACAGGTTTGCAGGCGTACGATACCTACATGGTCGCAACGAATCTCACCCCGAATCAGATCGAAGACACGCTACAAGGGGATACCGTCTCCTTCTGGCATCTTCCGGCCGCCATCGAGGCGGCAGGCCGGGTCGGGTTCGGCGCGGAGCGTTATCGTCTGCAATATCAGAGCCTGCTCGCCCGCCCCGTGCTCCTGCTGGCCATGGTGCTCATCGCCGCGTCGGTCAGCCTCAGGGTTTTCCGCTTCGGCGGGATCGGGCAGACGATTCTCGGTGGCGTGGCCGCCGGCTTTCTGCTTTATGTTTTCACCAAGCTCGCCGAAGACCTCGGCGAGGCCGGGATTGTGCATCCCATTATCGCAGCGTGGTTTCCAGCAGTCGTTGGAGCATTGATGGGCGTTCTCATCCTGCTTCACCGGGAGGACGGATGAAGGTCGGCGGCGTCATGGCCGGCCAGGCGGAAACGGTAATCGGACGGCACAAGCGCCGTCTGGGTATCTCCGCTTGTTGGCTGTTCTTTACGGTGGTTTCGGGCACGTTGGGGGTGTTGTCTCCGGCGACGCAGGCCCTTGCGCAGGAGCAGGCGACTTCGTCTGCGGCGGCGCGGGAGATGCTTGCGCAGCGTCAGGTCGACCCCAACGCCAAGATGCTGGTGACAGCGGACGAGCTTGTCTATGATGACAGGCGCAACGAGGTCATTGCCGATGGCAATGTCCAGATCTATTACGACGGCGCCGTGCTCGAGGCGAAGCGCGTGGTCTATGACCGCGCCAACAACCGCCTGCGCGCCGAGGGCGGAGTCCGCCTGAAGGACAAGGACGGCAAGATCATCGCGGCCGACAGCCTCGACCTGTCGCAGCAGTTCACCGACGGCTTCGTGAACTCGCTCCGCATCGACACGCCGGACAACATGCATTTCGCCGCGGCCCGCGCCGACCGTTCGGGCGGCGACACCACCGTGCTCACCAGCGGCGCCTACACGCCTTGCGAACCTTGTAAGACGAATCCGGAAAAGCCCCCGCTTTGGCAGATCAAGGCTGCCCGGATCATCCACAAGGAAAGCGAGCAGATGATCTATTTCGAGAACGCGCGGCTGGAATTCCTCGGCGTTCCGATCGCCTGGGCTCCCTACATGTCCGCTCCCGATCCGTCGGTGAAGCGCAAGTCGGGCTTCCTGTTCCCGGAATTCGTCAATTCGACCGAGATCGGCTACGGCGCGACTGTTCCCTATTTCTGGAACATCGCGCCTAACATGGATCTCACCTTCTCGCCGCTGTTCGTCTCGAAGCAGGGCGTCATGCTCGACGGCGAGTTCCGCCATCGGCTCGACACCGGCATCTATTCGATCCGCGCCGCCGGCATCGATCAGCAGGACAAGGACGAGTTCATCGGCCAGGACGGCTATCGCGACCAGCGCGGCCTGGTCGAAAGCCACGGCCTCTTCAACATCAACGAGCAGTGGTACTGGGGCTGGGACGGCTGGCTCACCTCGGACCAGACCTTCCTGACCGACTATAACCTGGTCGACAAGAACAAGAAGGAAGTCGTCTCGCAGATCTTCCTCGTCGGTCAGGGCGACCGCAGCTATTTCGACGCCCGCGCCCAGTACTTCATGGGCCTGACCACCTACGACATCCAGGACCAGCAGCCGGTCATCCATCCGGTGATCGACTACAGCAAGACGCTCGGCAACTCCGTCTTCGGCGGCGAGTTCAGCTACGACTTCAACCTCACCAGCCTCACCCGCCAGCAGATGGACCTGCGCGCCACCTCGGCGGACTACGCGGTGCCCGCCGGCAGCGAGGGCCCCTCGAATGGCTGCGATCTCGAAAAGCTCAGCGCCGACCCCGCCGTGGCGCGGCAGGAATGCCTGATGCGAGGCATGGCCGGCACCTACACCCGCCTGTCGGGCGTGGCGAACTGGCGCAAGACCATGATCGACGAGATCGGCCAGTCTTGGACGCCCTTCGCCAATGTGCAGGTCGACGTCGCCTCGGTTCAGCCCGAGGCCGAGGACTATCCCTGGCTGCCGGGCGAGGACCAGCAGCTCATTCGCGCCATGCCCGCCATCGGCCTCGAATACCGCTACCCCTTCATCTCGGTGCAGAGCTGGGGCACGCAGACCATCGAGCCGATCGCCCAGATCATCGTGCGTCCGGACGAGACCGACATCGGCGAGTTCCCGAACGAAGACGCGCAAAGCCTGATCTTCGACGACACCAACTTGTTCGAGATCAACAAGTACTCGGGCTATGACCGCGTCGAAGGCGGCACCCGCGGCAATGTCGGCATTCAGTACACCGCCAAGATTCAGGGCGTCGGCCAGGTCAACGCGCTGTTCGGGCAGTCCTACCAGCTGGCCGGCCAGAATTCCTACGCCTATGAGGACATGGCCAATACGGGTGCCGACTCCGGCCTTGAGGACGACGTCTCCGACTATGTCGCCCGCCTCTATTACGCGCCGAGCCAGACCTTCGCGCTGATCAACCGCTTCCGCTTCGACAAGGACGACTGGTCGGTCGAGCGTTACGAGTTCGAGGGCCGGGCGACGTGGAAGCAGCTGAGCGTGTCGGCGACCTACGGCCTCTACACCGCCCAACCCGAGCTCGGCTATTACGAGGACCGCGAGGGCGTCCTCGGCAGGGGCGAGTACAAGATCAACGACAACTGGAAGCTCTCGGCTGCCGCCCGCTACAACATCCAGCAGAGCGAAATCGACTACACCCTGTTCGGCGTGTCCTATGCGGACGAGTGCTTCGGGCTGGCGCTCACCTATCGCTCGGACTACACGGAGAGCATCGACCGCGAACGCGTCGACACAGTGCTGGTGACCATCAGCCTGCGTACGCTGGGTTCGGCCGGCTTCTCTTCGGAGGTTGGCTCGACGGCAACTTCGGACTGACCCTGCGGCGTGGCTGACGAACGAAGCCACGCCCGGCGTCGTATTGACGCCACAAGCACTCATCAAAAGTGCCGGGTTCGTCGGTTCTGCCGCGACGCATAGGTATCGCCCCGGCACTTCGACGGCTGTGGCGAGGGGAGGATGAGGCGCGACATGCTTACGACCGCCAGCGAACGACCTGCGACACCGTCCTGTGACGGGGCGATCCGGCGTCTCGCCCGGCGCCTGCTCGCACCGGCACTTGTGGCCGCGACGCTCGCCTTGCCTGCCATTGTCCTGCCGGTCACGCCTGCCGCCGCCCAGCAGATTCTGGTGATGGTGCAGGGCCAGCCGATCACCAGCTTCGATGTCGCCCAGCGTATAAAGCTGGTGCAGCTCACCGAGCGCCGTTCCCTCAACCAGAAGCAGGCGCTGGACGAACTGATCGACGAGCGGCTCAAGATCTTCACCGCGGAGCGCTACGGCATCAAGGCCGATGACGACGAGGTGAACAAGATGTTTGCCCAGATGGCCAGCCGTAACGGCCGCACGGTCGAGCAGCTCACGGCGGGGCTCACCCAGCAGGGGCTCACACCCGCTGCCCTGAAGCAGAAGATGCGCGCCGACTTCGTGTGGAACTCCTATGTGCGCGGGCGCTTCTCGTCCGCCACGACCGTGCGTGATTCCGACATCTTCGCCGCGCTGGAAACCAAGGGCGAGGACCTCACCAAGGCCCAGCGTACGACCGAGTACACCGTGCGGCAGATCGTCCTCGTGGTCTCGCGCACCGCCCCGGATTCCTCGCGCGCCCAGCGCCTCGCCGAAGCCAACGCGCTGCGCAAGAATTTCACGGACTGCGAAACCGGCGTCGCCACCGCGCGCGGAATGCGCGAGACCGTGGTCCGCGAGCCGGTGATCCGCACCTCGGCGGATATGAGCGCGCCGGTGCGCAAGATCATGGATGAGATTCCGGTGGGCCAGACCACGGCCCCCGAAGTCACCCGCGCCGGCATCGAGATGGTCGCCATCTGCGCGCGACGCGAGGTCGTGGGCGAGAGCGCCCAGAAAAAGGAAGTCCGCAGCGAATTGCAGAGCAAGCAATTCGACGATTTGTCGAAGCGCCTGCTGCAGGATGCCCGTCGCACGGCTATGATCCAGTACCGCTGAGACGGCCCTTCACCCTGCTTCGAGACTGCGATGTCCCCCTCCCGCGTGCCGCCGTCGTCCCTGTCCGCCTTGGCGCTGTCGCTGGGCGAGCCGGCCGGGATAGGCCCGGACATCGCGCTGCTCGCCTGGGAGAACCGGATCGAGCTCGACCTGCCGGCATTCTTCATCACCGGCGATCCTGAGCTACTGACGGCGCGGGCCGCGCGGCTCGGCGTACCGGCGGTGATCCGCGAATGCGTGCCGGAAGACGCGGTGCGCCTGTTCGCCGATGTCGTTCCGGTGGTGCCGGCCGGTCCGCGGGTGACCGCCGAACCCGGCGTGCCGGACACCAGCAGCGGCCCGGCCGCCAAGGCGGCGATCGACACCGCCGTACGGCTCGTGCAGGCCGGGCGGGCGGCCGCCGTCGTCACCAACCCGATCGCCAAGGCGGTGCTCTACGCCGACGGCTTCGCCTTTCCCGGCCACACCGAATATCTCGCCCATCTCGCCGGCGATCCGCCGCCGCGGCCAGTGATGATGATCTGGTCGCCGGAGCTCGCGGTCATTCCTGCCACGATCCACATCCCCGTCGCCGATATCTCCCGGCGGCTCACCCGCGAGCTTCTGGTCGAGACCGGCCGCATCGCTGCCCACGACCTCCGCGAGCGCTTCGGCATCGCGCACCCACGCCTCGCCTTTTGCGGGCTCAACCCGCATGCGGGCGAACAGGGCACCATCGGGCGCGAGGATGAGGAGATCACTCGTCCCGCCATCGAGGCGCTGCGCCATGAGGGCATCGACGCGCGCGGCCCCTTCCCCGCCGACACGCTGTTCCACGCCAAGGCGCGGGCCGGCTATGACGTGGTGATCGGCGCCTATCACGACCAGGTGCTGGCGCCGGTGAAGACGCTAGCCTTCGACCGCGCGGTCAATGTCACGCTCGGCCTGCCTTTCGTGCGCACCTCGCCCGACCACGGCACCGCCTTTGACATTGCCGGCACCGGCCGGGCCGATCCCTCCAGCCTCGTCGAGGCGCTTCGTCTGGCCCGCCGGCTGGCCGATGTGGACGCGCGCAATCGCGCCGCCGCCGAGCCCGAGCTCGCCATTGCCGGCCGGCTGGCGTGAGCGGCCAGCCATGAGCGGCCAACCATGAGCGCCATCGACGATCTTCCCCCGCTGCGCGAGGTCATCCGCGACCACGGCCTGTCGGCGCTGAAATCGCTCGGCCAGAACTTCCTGCTCGACCTCAACCTGACCTCGAAGATCGCCCGCACCGCCGGTCGGCTCGACGGTGTGACGGTGGTCGAGGTCGGTCCCGGCCCCGGCGGCCTCACCCGCGCCATTCTGGCGCTCGGCCCGGAGAAGGTGGTCGCCATCGAGCGCGACGTCCGCTGCATCGCTGCGCTGGCCGAGGTGGCGGCGCATTATCCGGGTAAGCTGGAGGTCATCGAGGGCGACGCGCTGGAAGCGGACTACCGGGCACTGGTGCCCGCCGGCGGCCGCGCTGCCGTCATCGCCAACCTGCCCTACAATGTCGCGACGCCGCTGCTGATCGGCTGGCTCTCCACCGATCCGTGGCCGCCCTGGTATGAAAGCCTGACGCTGATGTTCCAGCGCGAGGTGGCCGAGCGCATCGTCGCAGCGCCGGGCACGGCGCATTACGGGCGCCTTGCCATCCTCACCGGCTGGCGGGCCGTCGCCCGCATCGCCTTCGACGTGCCGGCCTCCGCCTTCGTGCCGCCGCCCAAGGTCGTCTCCTCGGTGGTGCACCTCGTGCCGCGCACCATTCCCCTGCCCTGCGCGCTCAAGGCGCTGGAGCGGGTGACGGAAGCCGCCTTCGGCCAGCGCCGCAAGATGCTGCGCCAGAGCCTGAAGAGCCTCGGCGTCGATACCACGGCGCTGCTGGAGGCCGCCGGCATCGAGCCGACGGAGCGCGCCGAGCAGGTGCCGGTGGAAGGCTTCGTGGCGCTGGCAAACCACTGGGTCGCCATGCGCGCGGCGGGCGCGCCCGTCAGTCGGTGAGCGTCGCCAGTTCCTCGTCGAGCCGCTCGATAACGGGCGCAAGCCCGACCTGCCGCTCGCGGCGCAGCCGCTCGGCCAGCAAGATGTTGCGCAGATTGGCGAAGGTGCTGTTCAGGTCTTCATTGACCAGCACGTAATTGTAATCCTGCCAGTGGGCGATCTCGGTGCGCGCGTTCTTCAGCCGCTTCTCGATGACGCCGGAAGCGTCCTCGGCGCGCCGCTCCAGCCGCATCTTCAGCTCGGCTGCGGAAGGCGGCAGGATGAACACCCCGACGATATCCTCGCGCATCTTGGAATAGAGCTGCTCAGCGCCCTGATAGTCGATGTCGAACAGGACGTCGCGGCCGGCCGCCAGAGCGGCCTCCACCGGCTCGCGCGGCGTGCCGTAGAAATTGCCGTGCACCTCGGCATGTTCCAGCAGGTCGCCGGCGTCGCGCAGGCGCTCGAAGCGCTCGCGCGCATGGAAATGGTAGTGCACCCCCTCCACTTCGCTCGGACGACGCTCACGGGTCGTCACCGAGACGGAAAGATAGATGTCGGGGTTCTGCTCCAGCAGCAGGCGCGCCAGCGTCGATTTTCCCGCGCCCGAAGGCGAAGACAGAATCAGCATCAGGCCTCGGCGGGCAACGTGGGAGTGCTTCATGCGCGCCTCACTCGATGTTCTGGACCTGCTCGCGGAACTGCTCCACGAGCCCCTTCAGCTCAAGACCGATGGCGGTCAGCGACACGTCGTTCGCCTTGGAGCACAGCGTGTTGGTCTCGCGGTTGAACTCCTGAGCCAGGAAGTCGAGCTTGCGCCCGACCGCACCGCCCTCGCCCAGCATGGCGCGCGCCGCTGCGACATGGGCGACCAGACGGTCCAGCTCCTCGCGCACATCGACCTTGGAGGCCAGCATCAGCGCTTCCTGGTGCAGCCGGTCGGGATCGAAATTCGCGCCGGTGTCCATAAGCACGCGGATCTGCTCAGCCAGCTTGCCGCGGATCGCGTCGGGCTGCCGCGTCGGGTTGGCCTCCGCCTGCGCGGTCAGCGCGGCTATGCCGTCGAGCCGCTCGTTGAGCACCAGGCCGAGCGCCGCGCCTTCCTGCGCGCGCATGGCGACGAGATCGCCCAGCGCCGCCTCGAATCCGGCGGTCACTGCGTGTTCGACCGCGCGGCGCTCGTCCTCGCTGTCCTCCGATTCGGCGACTTCCAGCACGCCCTTGAGGTTGAGCAAGCCCTCCAGCCGCACCGGCGGGGCGTCGAGATCGGCCGCCACCTTGCGCACGGACAGCGCGATGGCGCGCAGCACATCCTCGTTGACGCGCACGCTCACCGCCGCGTCAGCGCGGGTCATGGAGAGATTGGCGTTGACGTTGCCACGCCCCAGCACGCGCGAAGCGATCTGCTTGAGGCCCGCTTCCAGCCCTTCCCAGCCCGCCGGCAGGCGCAGGCGCACGTCGAGCCCCTTGCCGTTCACCGACTTGATTTCCCAGGCCCAGCTCCACGCACCCGCGCTTCCCTGGGTGCGGGCAAAGCCCGTCATACTGGCAAGCGCCATGCTGTCTCCCCTGCCGCCCCTTGCCGCGACCTCGGCGGCGGCCGGAACATAACGGCGGGGAGCCTCCCCCTCAAGCGGGCATCGCCGGATGCGGCCGGATCAGTCGATGCCCGGGGTCGCGCCGGTGTTGCCGGCGGTGCCAGCGGGAAGGCGCGAAGGGTCGATCTTCTGGTCGCGCTCCGTCTGCCGCCAGCGGGCGACGTTCTTGTTGTGCTGGTCCAGCGTTTCGGCGAAGGCGTGCCCGCCTGTACCGTCGGCGACGAAATACAGGTCGCGTGTCTTGGCGGGATTGGCGGTCGCCTCCAACGAGGCCTTGCCGGGATTGCCGATGGGGCCGGGCGGCAGCGCCGCGATCGTGTAGGTGTTGAACGGCGTCGGCGTGGTGATGTCGGCGCGGGTGATCGGCCGGTCGAGCCGCCCCTTGCCACGCACCAACCCATAGATGATCGTCGGGTCGGACTGCAGCTTCATCTTCTTGTTGAGGCGGTTGACGAACACCGCCGCCACCTGCGGCCGCTCCTCGGCGACGCCGGTTTCCTTCTCCACGATGGAGGCGAGGATCACCAGCTCCTCGGGTGATTTCAGCGGCAGGCTCGGGTCGCGCTTGGCCCAGATCTCCTTCAGCGCCGCATCCTGCGTGCGCGCCATGCGGCGCAGCACATCCTCGCGCGACGTCCCGCGCGTCACCTTGTAGGTGTCCGGCATCAGGCTGCCTTCGCGCGGCACCTGACGGATCGAGCCCGAAAGCTCCTCCACCTCCAGCAGCCGCTGGACGATCTGGTCGCTGGTCAGCCCTTCCGGGATGGTGACGTTGTATTCGATCACCTTGCCGGAGACGAGCGTGTCGAGCACCTGGCGGATCGAGGCATGCTCGGCGAACTCGTACTCACCGGCCTTGAGCTTGCCGGAGGAGCGCGTACCCACGGCGGCGCCGATGAACACCCATTTGTCGGTTATGACGCCGCGCTTCACCAGGAGGTCGGCAATGTCGATCAGTCCGGATTCGCTGGAGATGATCATCGCCGTGTCCTGCGCCAACGGGCCGGGCGCGTCGTAGCGCTTCTTGCCCAGCCACAGCGCGCCGCCGCCGAGAATGATGGCGGCCAGCAGAAGCGTGAACACCGCGCTGCCGGCAACTACCAGCGGATGGCCGGCACGCTTTGAGGCCCGGCGGTTGCGCGCGGGCTTGGCCGGAGGCGGCACCGGGGTCGTCGCCGTCGTCTGCGCCGCCGGCGTCGTCTCGGCGGGAGCCGGGTTCTCGGCGGGCGTGGGCGTCACCCCCGGGGGAGTCTCGTCGGTCATCGGGTGC
This sequence comes from Ancylobacter sp. VNQ12, assembly GCF_049445835.1. NCBI lineage: Bacteria > Pseudomonadati > Pseudomonadota > Alphaproteobacteria > Hyphomicrobiales > Xanthobacteraceae > Ancylobacter > Ancylobacter sp. VNQ12. The sequence goes on from NZ_JBMSDU010000004.1 coordinate 175,433, forward strand.
CTCGCCTGGAGCAGGTTGCGCAGAATCGGCTGATTCCGTCCGAGCCGAAAGGGCTCTGGCGTCCGCAGTCCGCGCAACGCACAGGCAGACTACCCCCAAATATGGCGAAAGCGGGAATCCAGACACGACAAAGGGCGGGTTTACACCCGCCCTTTCAGGGTCGAGAGCGGTCGCGACCGCCCCGTCGAGCCGGGAGCCCTCAGTTCATGTAGCGCTTGAACACCAGCGAGGCATTGGTGCCGCCGAAGCCGAAGGAATTCGACAGCGCGTAGTCGATGTTGCGCGCGCGCGGCGTGTGCGGAACGAGGTCGAGCGGCGTCTCGACCGAGGGATTATCGAGGTTCAGCGTCGGCGGCGCGATCTGGTCGCGGATTGCCAGCAGCGAGAAGATCGCCTCCACCGCGCCGGCCGCGCCGAGCAGATGGCCGATCGCCGACTTGGTCGAGGACATCGACGCCGTCGCCGCCGCATTACCCAGCAGGCGCTGCACCGCGCCGAGCTCGATCTCGTCGGCCATGGTCGAGGTGCCGTGGGCGTTGATGTAGTCGACCTCGGACGCAGAAATGCCCGCCCGCTTCAGCGCCGCCTGCATGCTGCGGAAGGCGCCGTCGCCGTCCTCCGAAGGCGCGGTGATATGGTAGGCGTCGCCCGACAGGCCGTAGCCGATGATCTCGCCATAGATCTTGGCGCCGCGCGCCAGCGCATGGCCGAGTTCCTCGACCACCACCACGCCGGCACCCTCGCCCATCACGAAGCCGTCGCGGTCCCGGTCATAGGGGCGCGACGCCTTTTCGGGCGTGTCGTTGTAGCCGGTCGACAGCGCGCGGCAGGCGGCGAAGCCCGCCAGCGCGAGGCGGTTGATCGGCGATTCGGTGCCGCCGGCTACCATCACGTCGGCATCGCCGAAAGCCACGAGGCGCGCGGCGTCGCCGATCGCATGAGCACCGGTCGAGCAGGCGGTGACGACCGCATGATTCGGCCCCTTGAGGCCGTGCTCGATCGACACATAGCCGCCGGCGAGGTTGATCAGGCGACCGGGAATGAAGAAGGGGGACACACGGCGGGGGCCACGTTCCTGCAGGACCAGGCTGGTCTCGGCGATGCCCTGCAGGCCGCCGATGCCGGAACCGATCATGACGCCGGTAGCGCACTGGTCCTCATAGGTCGAAGGGTGCCAGTCCGCGTCGTTCAGCGCCTGGGTGGCGGCGGCCATCGCATAGACGATGAACTCGTCGACCTTGCGCTGCTCCTTCGGCTCCATCCACTGGTCGGGATTGAAGGTTCCGTCGGTGCCGTCGCCGCGCGGAATCTGGCAGGCGATCTTGGCCGGCAGGTCGGAGACATCGAAATTCTCGACCCGGTTGGCACCGCTCTGGCCGGCAAGCAGCCGCTTCCAGGTGACGTCAACGCCGCAGCCAAGCGGCGTCACCATGCCGAGGCCGGTAACGACAACACGCCTCATCCGATATCTCCGGAGAACTTCATGGCAGATAGCGCCATGGCAGGTAGCGCTGCGACGGCTCGGCCGCCGCAGCGTCGAAACGCGCTATCAGGCCGCGTTCTTTTCCAGGAACTTGATCGCGTCGCCGACGGTCAGGATCGTCTCGGCGGCGTCGTCGGGAATTTCCACGTTGAAGGCTTCTTCGAAAGCCATGACCAGCTCGACCGTATCGAGGCTGTCGGCGCCGAGATCGTCGATGAAGCTGGCACCATCGGTGACCTTTTCGGCCTCAACGCCAAGGTGCTCGGCTACGATCTTCTTCACGCGCTCGGCAATATCGCTCATCGGTTCACCCTCGTCCGAATATCCGGAGGTTGCTAATTGTTCCATTTGGCCCCCCTCCGCATCACAGTGCGGTTGGAAGGTCTGTTTCCTGCCCCGAGTTACAGGAACTGCCCGAGCGGCTGCCTCTCTTCGGCAGCGCCCGACCCTGTGAGCCGAGGCGGTCGTTAGCACACTTCATCCGGCAAAACCAGCGCCCACGGGGGCGCCGGAACCGCCGGTTTCCGCAGCTTTATCAGATCATGGCCATTCCGCCATTCACATGCAGAGTCTGGCCGGTAACGTACGCCGCCTCGTTCGAGGCGAGGTAGACGGCGGCCGCGGCGATATCCTCCGGCGTGCCGAGACGCGCGGCCGGAACGGCGCCGAGAATCATCTGCCGCTGCTTCTCGTTGAGGACATCCGTCATCGGCGTGGCGATGAAGCCGGGCGCGATACAGTTCACGGTGACGCCGCGCGCCGCGACTTCCTTGGCCAGCGACTTGGACATGCCGATCATGCCGGCCTTGGCGGCGGCATAGTTTCCCTGGCCGGCATTGCCGGTGACGCCGACGACCGAGGTGATGCCGATGATGCGGCCGGTGCGCCGGCGCATCATGGAGCGGGCGGCGGCGCGGGTCAGGCGGAAGCCCGCCGTCAGGTTCACGGCGATGACGGCGTCCCACATCTCGTCGGTGAGGCGCACGAACAGGCCGTCCTTGGTGATGCCGGCATTGTTCACGAGGATGTCGATCTCGCCCATGGCCTCTTCAGCCTGCGGGACGAGCGCCTCGACCTGCTCGGTATTCGAGAGGTCGCAGGGCAGCACATGGGTGCGCTCGCCGAGTTCGGCGGCCAGCGCCTCCAGCACCTCGCGGCGCGTGCCGGAAAGCGCAACGGTCGCCCCCTGCGCGTGCAGCGCCTTGGCGATGGCCCCGCCGATGCCGCCGGTGGCGCCGGTCACGAGGGCGGTCTTGCCTGTCAGATCGAACACGGGAATCTCCTGAAACAGTCAGGCCGTCGCGGGGGCGGCGGCGAAGGCCGCGACGTCCTCGGGCGTACCGACATTGGCGGAGGCCACCTGACGCGCGATGCGCTTGGTTAGGCCGGAGAGCACCTTTCCGGTACCGATCTCGACGAGCCGGGTCACGCCCTGCTCCGCCATGAAGGCAACGGATTCGCGCCAGCGCACAGTGCTGGTGACCTGCTTCACCAGCAGGGCACGAATTTCATTGGGGTCGGTCACCGGCGCGGCGGTGACGTTGGCGACCAGCGGCACCTTCGGCGCGTGCACCGCGACCTTGGTCAGCGCCTCGCGCATCGCGTCGGCGGCGGACGCGATCAGGCTGCAATGGAACGGCGCGGAGACCGTCAGCAGGATGGCGCGCGAGGCGCCCTCGCGCTTGGCGATCTCGCAGGCGCGCTCCACCGCGGCGGCGTGGCCGGAGACCACGACCTGGCCGGGCGCGTTGTCGTTGGCGACCTCGCAAACCTCGCCTTGGGCCGCTTCGGCGGCGACGGCGGCCACCTTGTCGAAATCGAGCCCGAGTATGGCCGCCATGGCGCCGGTGCCGACCGGGGTCGCCGCCTGCATGGCGGTGCCGCGCAGCCGCAGCAGGCGGGCGGTATCCGCCAGGGAGAGGCTGCCCGCCGCTGCCAGCGCCGAATATTCGCCCAGCGAATGCCCCGCGACAAAGGCGGCGTCGCGGGCGAGATTCACGCCGGCCTCGGCCTCCAGCACGCGCAGCGCGGCGAGCGAGGCTGCCATGAGCGCGGGCTGGGTGTTGGCAGTCAGCGTCAGCGTCTCGATCGGCCCATCCCACATGACGGCCGAAAGCTTCTCGCCGAGCGCCTCGTCCACTTCCTCGAAGACCTCGCGGGCAACGGCGAAGTTATCGGCGAGGGCTCTGCCCATGCCGACAGCCTGACTGCCCTGACCGGGGAAAACGAAGGCGCTGCTCATGACGTAACGAAACCTGATACATTGAGAATTGGCGGGCGCAGGAACACCGCCCCGCGCCGCGTGTCAAGCCGCAACGGCGCGAGCAACCAAGCGGGCGTCACGTTCTTAACGCCTATCGCCCCTCTGGATCGTCATCGAATGAGTTTCGTGATTCTGTTCAGCGACCTGATCGCGCTCGGTCTCGTCTCTGTGGCCTCCTTCCACGCCGTATATCTGGCACGCATCGCCCCCAAGGTCCGGCTGCGCCGCGCGTGGCTTGCCATGGTCGGGCTGCTGATCGTCGTGCTGGGGCTCGGCACCTATAGCACCGTCCACCGCCTCCTCTCCCACGTCGTCGATGCCGCGGTCATAGTCGATGCCACCGTCAACCTGCTCGGCGCCGCCATCATCTTCGCCGCCATCCTGCTGTCCCGCCTCACCGCCGACGATGTTCTCAAGGTCGCCGAGTTGGAACGTGCCGCCTACACCGACAAGCTGACCGGCCTGCCCAATCGCCGCAGCTTCGACGGCGCCTTCCCGGATCAGGTCGAGATCGCCCGGCGCCGCAACCAGCCGCTCGTGCTCATCATGCTCGACATCGATCGCTTCAAGCGCGTCAACGACGAGAACGGCCATGAATGGGGCGACAGGGTGCTGGCCCACCTGGGAAAGCTGCTCGCAGCCCACAAGCGCAAGGGCGACACCGTCTTCCGCATCGGCGGGGAGGAATTCGCCATCCTCGCGCCGCATACGCAGGTCGCGCAGGGACGGGCGACGGCAGAACGGCTGCGCCTGGTGATCGAAAGCTCCCCGCTCGCCAGCGACAACCGGCAGACGGCGATCACCGTCAGTTTCGGCGTCGCCGCGCTTCGCTGCGAGGACGACGGCCCCTCGCTGGCCAACCGCGCCGATGAGGCGCTCTACCTGGCCAAGCGCACGGGTCGTAACCGCGTGTGCACGGAAGACGACCTCACCCTGCCGGCAGAAGCCTCGTCGAGCCCTTGATTTTCCGGCCATTCCCGGTATAAGCCCGCGCACTGTCAGTCCCGGCCGGGGGCTGAACGGACGGCTGCGCTTTGGCATTTTTGCGAAAGGCGCGGCAGGCAATCCACGGATTTCCGCCGTCCCGTGTCCCCGCCTTCGAGATTGTTCGAGCCTTTCCCGGGCTCGAAGGGCTCGGCGTCGGGAGGGCGGTCCGCAATCGTGCGGAATCAATGGAAAGGTACGAGACATGGCTCTTTATGAGCACGTGTTCCTCGCGCGCCAGGATGTTACGGCGCAGCAGGTCGAGGAACTCACCGCCCGCTTCAAGGGCGTTATCGAGGCGAATGGCGGTTCGGTCACCAAGGTCGAATACTGGGGTGTGAAGACCCTCACCTATCGCATTCGCAAGAACCGCAAGGCCCACTTCTCCCTGCTCAACATCGACGCCCCGGCGGCGGCGGTTGCCGAGCTGGAGCGCCAGCAGCGCATTGACGAGGACGTGCTTCGCGTTCTCACCATCCGCGTCGAGGAGCTTGAGGAAGGCCAGTCGGTCATGCTGCAGAAGCGCGACCGTGACGACCGTGGCGAGCGCGGCTTCGGTGATCGTGGCTTCGGCGGCGACCGTGGCTTCGGCGGCGGTGGCCGCGGCTTCGGCGGCGACCGTGGGGATCGCGGTGATCGCGGCCCGCGCCGTGATCGTGAAGAGGCTCCGGCCAACGTGGAGACTGAGTGATGGCTTTCGGTGGCACCGGCGGTCCTTCCGCCAATACGTCGGGCGCGCGTCGTCCCTTCTTCCGTCGTCGCAAGACCTGCCCGTTCTCGGGCGCCAATGCGCCGAAGATCGACTACAAGGACGTTCGCCTGCTGCAGCGCTACATTTCCGAGCGCGGCAAGATCGTCCCCTCGCGCATCACGGCGGTCTCCGCCAAGAAGCAGCGTGAACTGGCCCAGGCCATCAAGCGCGCGCGCTTCCTCGGCCTGCTGCCCTTCGTGATCCGCTGATCGCGTGACACTCCCCATCCCGGCCCTGGCCGGGATGGTTCGACAAGCGCCCCGGCCTCGCGCCGGGGACGCCTCTACCGAATCATATTCCGACAGGCCCGCGGGTTCGCCCCACGGGTCTCGGCTGGGGTGGACACGGATCCACCTCTAACCGCTGGGAGCGGGACAGCTCGTCGATGGTACAGATCTGGCTCATAGCCTTCGGCGCCGGTGCGGCGTCGGCCCTTCTGGTGGCGACCGTTGCCACCGGCAGCGCTTTGGCTTTGCCGCTGTTCTACCTCGCCCCCCTGCCCGTTCTCATCGTCGGCCTCGGCTGGTCGCACGTGGCTGCCCTCGTCGCCGCATCCGCGGCGTCGGTCGCCATCGGCGTGTTCTTCGGCGTCGAGTTGCTGCTGGCCTATGTCGCCGGCGTCGGCCTGCCGGCCTATGTACTCGCCTACCTCGCCTTGATGGCGCGGCAGGAGACGGCCGACGGCCCGCTGGAATGGTTCCCGGTCGGGCGTATCCTGATCGCCGCCGCCATTCTCGGCTGCCTTGCCGTCACCGCCCTCATCCCGCTGGTGGCCGGCAACGTCGCCGACTACCAGGCGGCGCTGCGCACGCTGTTCCAGGCCATGCTGGTCGAGCATCCCGAGGCCGGCGGGGCGGACATGGAGCGCCTGATCGACCTGCTGGTGGCGGTCATGCCGCCGGCGGCGGCGGTCGTGACCATGCTGACGCAGATCGGCAATCTGTGGCTGGCCGCCCATGTCGCCCGCTTGTCGGGCCGGCTGGTGCGGCCCTGGCCGGACCTTGCGGCGATCTCGGTGCCGCGCGCGACGCTCGCGCTACTGGTCGGCGCCCTCGTCGGCGCCTCGCTCGCCGGTGACTTCATCGGCCTCGTCTGCGAACTGCTCGGGGCGACGCTGGTGATGGCGTTCGCCTTCCTCGGCCTCGCCACGATCCACTGGATCACCCGCGGCGCGGCCGGTCGCACGCTGGTCATCGCCACCGTGTGGATCGCCGCGCTGGCGCTGGGCTGGCCCTTTGCGGTGCTGGCCCTCCTCGGCATTGCCGACCTCGTGTTCGGCATTCGCACCCGCTTCCCGCGGCGCGGTCGCCCGCCCGCCGCCAACGACACCTGAACCCTTCGAATTGAACGATTAGGAGACCTGAACATGGAAGTCATTCTGCTGGAACGCGTGGCCAAGCTCGGCCAGATCGGTGAAATCGTCCGCGTCAAGGACGGTTTCGCCCGCAACTTTCTCCTGCCCGCCGGCAAGGCGCTGCGCGCCACCAAGGAGAACAAGACCCGCTTCGAATCGATGAAGGCCCAGCTCGAGGCCCGCAACCTCGAGCTCAAGAGCGAGGCGACCAAGGTCGGCGAGAAGCTCGCCGGCACCATCGTCGCGCTGGTGCGTCAGGCCGGCGAGACCGGCCAGCTCTACGGCTCCGTGTCGACCCGCGACATCGCCGAGGCCCTGACCGCCGCCGGCTTCTCGGTCGCGCGCAACCAGATCGTCCTCAACCACCCGATCAAGACCATCGGCGTGCACGACGTGCCGGTCAGCCTGCATCCGGAAGTCGAGGTCACGGTCCGCGCCAACGTTGCGCGCAGCGCCGAGGAAGCCGAGCGTCAGGCCCGCGGTGAAGACCTGACCGTCGCCCGCGACGAGGATGACGAGGAAGTGTTCGAGGAAGCCGCCGAGGAAATCGAGGCCGAAACCGACGCCGAAGCCGAGCAGGCCTGAGCGACTTACCTAACGGCATAGGTCAAAAGAAGAAGCCCGGTCGTTCGCGACCGGGCTTTTTTGCGTGCTTTTTCACTCTCGGGAAGATTGCGACACCGAAAATGTTGTGATGCAATGATGGGCATCCGCGAATACATGCCCAGCAGCTGGGCAGGCCGTCTCGGACCACCGAGCCGCGGCCGACACCTTGGAGTTGGCCGATGGAACGGTTGCTCTTGCAGGTCATCGGGCGCGTTGTGCGCCATGGCTCCCTGACGATTACTTTTGCCTCAGGCCGGCGCGCCACCTATGGCGACGGCAGCGGATCGCCCCTCGCAATCCGGTTCACCTCCGATGCCTGGCAGCGGCAGGTCGCGCTCGATCCCGAGCTGAAATTCGGTGAAGCCTATATGGATGGCGGCGTCGTCATCGAGCAGGGCGACATCGCCGAGGTTCTCGCCCTGCTCATGGCACAGGTCGGCCTGCAGGTGCCGAGCGTCACCGCCAAGGCATTGATGAAGCTACGTTTCCGGTTCCGGCGTCTCGCCCAGTTCAACCCGCCGGGCAAGGCGAAGGACAATGTCGCCCATCACTATGATCTCGACGGGCGGCTCTATTCGCTCTTCCTCGACGCCGACCGGCAGTATTCCTGCGCCTATTTCGAGCGGCCCGGCCAGTCGCTGGACGACGCCCAGCTGGCCAAGAAGCGCCACATCGCCGCCAAGCTGCTGTTCGACCGCCACGACCTGACCGCACTCGACATCGGCTGCGGCTGGGGCGGCATGGGGCTTTATCTCGGCGAGAATGCCGGCGCGCGGGTGACCGGCGTCACGCTCTCCGAGGAACAGCTCGGCGTCGCCAAATGCCGCGCCGAGGAGAAGGGGCTGAGCGATCGCGTCGAGTTCCGCCTGCAGGACTACCGCGACACACCCGGCCCGTTCGACCGCATCGTCTCGGTCGGCATGTTCGAGCATGTCGGCATCGGCCACTATGAAGAGTATTTCGCCAGGGTCGCGGATCTGCTGAAGGACGACGGCGTGGCGCTGATCCACTCCATCGGCCGCTCGGAGGGGCCGGGTATCACCAATCCCTGGATCGCCAAGTACATCTTCCCCGGCGGCTATATCCCCGCTCTGTCGGAAGTGCTGCCGGCGATCGAGCGGGCGGGGCTGTTCGTCACTGATGTCGAGATTCTGCGCCTGCACTATGCCGAGACGCTCAAAGCGTGGCGCGAGCGCTTCCTCGCCCATCGCGAGGAGGTCGAGCGGCTCTATGACGAGCGCTTCGTGCGGATGTTCGAGTTCTACCTCGCCTCTTCCGAGATGGCGTTCCGCCATCAGGGCATGATGGTGTTCCAGGTGCAGCTCGCCAAGCGCGAGGGCGTGGTGCCGCTAACCCGCAGCTACATCGCCGAGAACGAGGCGGTGCTGAAGAAGGCGGAGAACCGCAATCGTCCGGGCCTTCGCCTCGCCGGCGAGTGACCTAGCGGCAGGCGACCTGATCGGGGCGGAATCGCGTCAAGTGCGATTGTGCTTTCCACAGGCCCTCCACAGGACAAAATAAGGCGTGCGCGATTCGCCCCGGACACGCCTGCCGTGGTGGCGTTAGCTGGTGGCCGACACCTGCGCACCCGGAACAGACATGCTCGATTCCCCTGCCCGCCCGCCGACGGCGACCGAAACGCCCTACCGCAGCGCGCCGCACAATATCGAGGCGGAGCAGGCGCTGCTCGGCGCCATCCTTGTCAACAACGAGGCGTTCTACCGGGTTTCGGACTTCCTCGAGCCGCGCCATTTCTTCGAGCCGATCCATGTCGGCATCTACGAGACCGCCTCCGCGCTCATTCGTGCCGGCAAGGTGGCGACGCCGGTCACGCTGAAGACCTTCCTGCCGGCGGATTTCGACGTAGGCGGCATGAACGCGCCGCAATATCTCGCGCGCCTCGCCGCCGAGGCGACCACGATCATCAACGCCGAGGATTACGGCCGCACCATCTACGACCTGTCGGTGCGCCGCGACCTGATCGCCATTGGCGAGGAGATCGTCAACGAGGCCTACGACGCCGATATCGACGCCACCCCGCAGGACCAGATCGAGGAAGCGGAAAAGCGCCTCTACGAACTTGCCGAGACCGGCCGCTACGATGGCGGGTTCCTCAGCTTCAGCAATGCGCTGAAGGACGCGGTCGACATGGCGAGCCGCGCCTTCCAGCGCGACGGGCATCTGTCGGGCACCGCCACCGGCCTCGACGATCTCGACCAGATGATGGGCGGGCTGCAACCGTCCGACCTCATCATCCTCGCCGGCCGCCCGGCTATGGGAAAGACCTCGCTCGCCACCAACATCGCCTTCAATGTCGCCGCAGCTTACCAGTCCGAGACGCTGCCCGACGGCTCGATCCGGGCGCTCAATGGCGGCGTGGTCGGCTTCTTCTCGCTGGAAATGTCAGCCGAGCAGCTCGCGACCCGTATCCTCGCCGAGCAGGCGGAAATCGCCTCCTACAAGATCCGCCGCGGCGACATCTCCGAACACGAGTTCGACAAGCTCGCCAGTTGCTCGCAGATGATGCAGACGATCCCGCTCTATATCGACGACACCGGCGGCATCTCCATCGCCCAGCTGCGTGCCCGCGCCCGCCGGCTCAAGCGCCAGCGCGGCCTCGACTTCATGGTGGTGGACTATCTCCAGCTCCTGACCGGCTCGTCCAACAAGGCCTCGCAGGGCCGCGTGCAGGAAATCACCGAAATCACCACCGGCCTCAAGGCGCTGGCGAAGGAGCTCGGCGTGCCGATCATGGCGCTGTCCCAGCTCTCGCGTCAGGTCGAGAGTCGCGACGACAAGCGTCCGCAATTGTCCGATCTTCGCGAATCCGGCTCGATCGAGCAGGATGCCGACGTCGTCATGTTCGTGTTCCGCGAGGAATATTACCTCAAGGGCCGCGAGCCGAAGGAAGGCAGCGAGGAATGGTTCAAGTGGGACCAGGACATGAAGGCGGCACAGGGCATCGCCGAGGTGATTATCGGCAAGCAGCGCCACGGCCCCACCGGCACGGTGAAGGTCGCCTTCGAGGCGCAGTACACGCGCTTCTCCAATCTGGTCCAGCAGGACCGTATGCCCGAGCACTGAGTGGCCCTTCGTGACCCACGACCTTGTCCCACCGCCTGAGGCCGGCGGCGTTCTCACCATCGATCTGGCCGCGCTGCGCGCCAATTACCAGGAACTGGCCCGCCGCGTCGCGCCGGCCGTCTGCGCCGGCGTGGTCAAGGGCGACGGCTATGGGATAGGCCTGGTACAGGCCGCCACGGCGCTGTGGCAGGCCGGCGCGCGCAGCTTCTTCGTCGCACTGCTGAGCGAGGCGCGCAGCCTGCGCGAGGTGCTTCCCGAGGCCGAGATCTTCGTGCTCAACGGGCTGTTCGCGGGCACCGAGCCAACCTATCGCGACCTCGCGCTCCGGCCCGTGCTCGGCTCCGTGCCGGAGATCGAGCGCTGGCGCGACTTCTGCGCGAGCATCGGGCAAGCGCTTCCGGCGGCGCTGCATGTCGACACCGGCATGAACCGGCTCGGCGTCTCGCCCACGGAGGCGATCAACATCGCGGAAGGGCGCGACGAGCTCGGCTTTCCGCTCGTGCTCGTCATGAGCCACCTCGCCTGCGCCGACGAGCCGGACCATCCGCTCACGGCGCAGCAGCTGGAAGACTTCCGCGCGGTCGCGGCGCTGTTCCCCGATGTGCGGGCCTCGCTGTCCAATTCCGCCGGCGCCGTCAGCGATCCGGCGCTGCATTTCGACCTGGTGCGCCCCGGCATCGCGCTTTATGGCGGCCGCCCACGCGCCGATATCGCCCCGCTGCGGCCGGTGGTCCGGCTCGATCTGCGCATCGTGCAGATCCGCAACGTGCATGAGGGGCAGACTGTCGGCTATGGAGGCGCCCACACTGCGCTGCGGCCGAGCCGCATCGCCATCCTCTCGGCGGGCTATGCGGACGGCATTCCCCGGCTTGCCGGCGCGTCGGACCTGCGGCCCGGCGCCGAGGCGGTGGTCGGCGGGCATCGCTGCCCGCTGATCGGGCGTATCTCGATGGATCTGCTGGCGGTCGACATCACCGACGTGCCGGAATTCGCGGTCGAGGCCGGCGGCTTCGCCACGCTGCTCGGCGAGGGGCTGGGCCTTGACGACCTCGCGCGCCACTCGCACACCATCGATTACGAGATCCTGACCTCGCTTGGCCGCCGTTATCTGCGCCGCTGGACGTAGTGGCTACGCATCGGCGTGCCGGTCTGCCGGAATTCGCGCAGTCCGGTCCGCAGGGCTTCGGCCACCTCCTCGCCGTTTTCCAGCCAGGACGAGATGACGCGGGCGCGGCCACCGGCATAGGCGATGTCGACCCGCGACACGGTGCCGGAATTCTCTCCGGCGCCCTTGCGCGCCAGCAGGCTCTGCACATCGGCCCAGGGTATTTCCCGTCCCGAGCGAAGCAAGATCCCGTTCCCGTCAACTTTGTATACAAAGGACCGACGCCAGATCCAGAGGATGATGCTACCGACGCCGAAGGTGATCGGTATCATAATAAGAAAATAAAACAGGAAGCGCCCGTTAGACCTAGCAACGACCTGATTCATGGAATGCGCCTCGCGCCCGGATCGGCCGATCGAAACGACCATCGTACTTTGTTGTTGGCATTATGTACTCACCGCACCTCGATGCCAAATGGTACATCATGTCTTACGTATCGGAGCGCGCACGAACGTAACTCCGACATTTATTCTTCTGTATTAGTTCGATTTTCGTTGTTCTTTTTGCCGATCTGTACGCTCTGTTGTCACGCTCCGGTGACGCCTGACGCGGACATCATCTGTGGCGTGGACGGGCTTGGCAGGCAGGTCATGAGGAAACGTGACCTGGCAGAAGACGAACACCACCGCGACGCATGTCCTCTCCTGCGGATGTCGCCATCAGTGCCTGGGAATGCGGTTGACGCGCATCTTTCCCCCCAACGGCCTCGCCTGACGCATATTGTGCTGGAGCACGCGCAGCAGTTCTTCTCCGTTCATGAACCAGCGCGGCAGGATCGTCGCAGTGCCGTCGGCGAACACGATATCGATCCGGGATGTCTTGGACGCGGTGTTCCCCTGCCGCTTGCGCATGTTGTACCTTTGGACCGCGTTCCAGGACTCGACGCGGCCCGACCACAGAACGATGCCCCTCGCATCGATGCTGTAGACGAAGGAGCGCCGCCAAAACCACAGCAGCAGACTGCCTACGCCCAGGGTACAGGGCAGCAGGATCAGGCAACACAACAGGAAGCGCCGATTCGGGCGTGCAACGACCAGCTTCATGGATCTCAACATGCGACGCCCTCTGTACCCGCCCATGCACGGGGCGCCGCCTTCGCCGATCGGTATGATGATGCGCAGAATATTGCAATGCGAAGGAATACGTATTCGAACTCATATCGTAGGAATTACTTGATAATGATTCAAAAGACCTAGCCTACAATTTTATTTCGATTTAGTTTCAATTTTTATTCTGGACGAGATCATGGCCAAGCGCCCCGCCTCCTTCATCTGTCAGATCTGCGGCGCCGCACACACGCGCTGGCAGGGCAAATGCGAATCTTGCGGCGCCTGGAACTCCATCGCCGAGGAAGCTACCGCCTCTGACGCCGTGCCCGCGACGCTGCGCGGTGGGCGCCGGGGACGGCTGATCGCGCTGGAAAGCCTCGCCGGCACGTCCGAGGATGCGCCGCGCGTACGCGTCGGCATTTCGGAATTCGACCGCGTGGCCGGCGGCGGTCTGGTGCCGGGCTCGGTGCTGCTCATCGGCGGCGATCCCGGCATCGGCAAGTCGACCCTGCTCATCCAGGCCTCGGCCGCGCTCGCCGAGGCGGGCCATCGCGTCATCTATGTCTCGGGCGAGGAGGCGGTGGCGCAGGTGCGCCTGCGCGCCGAGCGGCTCGGCCTGTCCGGCGCCCCGGTCGAGCTCGCCGCCGAGACCAATGTCGAGGACATCGTCGCCACCCTCGCGGAGGGGCGGCGGCCCGTGCTGGTGGTGATCGATTCGATCCAGACGATGTGGACCGACGCGGTGGAATCCGCGCCCGGCACGGTCACGCAGGTGCGCTCCTCGGCGCAGACCCTGATCCGCTACGCCAAGCGCGCCGGCGCCGCCGTCATCCTGGTCGGGCATGTCACCAAGGACGGCCAGATCGCCGGCCCGCGCGTGGTCGAGCACATGGTCGATGCCGTACTGTCTTTCGAGGGCGACGGCGCGCACCATTTCCGCATCCTGCGGGCGCAGAAGAACCGCTTCGGGCCGACCGACGAGATCGGCGTGTTCGAGATGACCGGCCTCGGCCTCGCCGAGGTGGCGAACCCGTCCGAGCTGTTCCTGTCGAATCGCGACCGCGGCGCGCCGGGTACCGCCGTCTATGCCGGCATGGAGGGCACGCGTCCGGTACTGGTGGAATTGCAGGCGCTCGTCGTGCCGACCAGCCTCGGCACGCCGCGCCGCGCCGTGGTCGGCTGGGATCCCGCGCGATTGTCCATGGTGCTGGCGGTGCTGGAAGCGCGCTGCGGCGTGAAGCTCGGCGCGCATGACGTGCATCTCAACGTCGCCGGCGGCTTCCGCATTACCGAGCCGGCCGCCGATCTGGCGGTCGCCGCCGCGCTGGTCTCCTCGCTGTCGGGCGCGGTGCTGCCCCCGGACAGCGTGTATTTCGGCGAGATCAGCCTCACCGGCGCGGTGCGCCCGGTGCCGCACTCGGTGGCGCGACTGAAGGAAGCGGCCAAGCTCGGCTTCGTCCGCGCCGTGGCGCCGGCAGCCAAGGCCGCCGCCAAGGAGCCTCCGGAAACCCCGCTCCCGGTCGAGACCGTCGGCTCTCTTGGGGATATCGTCGCCTCGATCGCCGCGCGCGGGCCGCGCAGACCTGCGCGCGAGCGTGAACAGGGATACCAAGAGGGATGACGGCCCGCCCCGGCCGCGCTATACCTCGCGCGGCCCTCGCTCGGGCGAGATGCTTGCGGATTCGCCGCTCTTCCCTTGGAAGGCTGCAATGGTCACGGTGCGATAGACTTGACGCTGCTCGACATCATTCTCATCGCCGTGATGGTGATTTCCGGCCTTCTCGCAATGGTGCGCGGTCTCGTCCGGGAGATTTTCGCCATTGCCTCCTGGGTTATCGCCGCGGGCGTGACGCTTTATGCGTATCCGCTGCTGCTGCCCTACGCGAAGCAGCACATCACCAACGATACCTTCGCCATGGCGGCGACGGTCGGCGGCGTGTTCCTGCTGACATTGCTGATCGTCTCGATCATCACGGTCCGCATCTCGGACCTGGTGCTCGACAGCCGCATCGGCGCGCTCGACCGCACGCTGGGCTTCCTGTTCGGCCTCGCACGCGGATTCCTCATAATGGTGGTCGCCTATCTGTTCTTCAACTGGCTGGTCCAGAATGAACAGGGCCAGCCGGAATGGATTCGCGACGCGCGCTCCAAGGTGGTCTTGCAAAGCGCGGGCGACTGGCTCATTTCCGTGTTGCCGGAAGATCCCGAGAGCCTGATACGCGATATTCGCAACTCGCGGGATACGGAGCCGACCGAGCCGCCGCCCGAACCGTTCAATCCGGGTCCGGCTGCTCCGTCGACGCCATAATTCGACCGCGTGTTCGGGACACAGCGTTTCGACGACGTGCGTTGCAGGTCAGCTTGGGAAGCGGCGCAGCCTTGAACTGCGTAGAGCGGAGCGATGGTCACATGACCAATTTTGCCGTTGATGGCGTGGTGCCGAAATCGGTCGAAGCGAACGATTTCTACGATGATTACGGCGACACGCTGCGCGAGGAGTGCGGCGTGTTCGGCATTTACGGGCACCCCGATGCCGCCGCCATCACCGCGCTGGGATTGCACGCGCTGCAGCATCGCGGACAGGAAGCCGCCGGCATAACCACTTATGACGGCCAGCGTTTTCACTCCGAGCGCCGCCTCGGCCTGGTCAGCGACGCCTTCTCCGACGGCGAAGCCATCAAGCGGCTTCCAGGCCATATCGCCGTCGGCCATGTCCGCTATTCCACCACCGGCGAGACCATCCTGCGCAACGTCCAGCCACTGTTTGCCGAACTCGACGGCGGCGGCTTCGCCATCGCCCATAACGGCAACCTGACCAACGGCCTGACCCTGCGCCGGCAGATCGTGCGCGACGGCGCCATCTGCCAGTCGACCTCCGATACCGAGGTGGTGCTCCACCTCGTCGCCCGCTCCAAGCGCCCGCGCTTCACCGAGCGTTTCGTCGATGCGCTACGTGCCATCGAGGGCGCCTATGCCTTCGTCGGCCTCACCAACAAGAAGCTGGTGGGCGCGCGCGATCCGCTCGGCATCCGCCCGCTGGTGCTGGGCGAGCTTGACGGACACCCGATCCTCACCTCCGAGACCTGCGCGCTCGACATAATTGGTGCGCGTCACGTGCGTGACATCGAGCCGGGCGAAGTCATCGTGTTCTCCTCCGACAAGGTGGAGACGCTGCGCCCCTTCGGCACCGTGCGCCCGCGCCCCTGCATCTTCGAGTACATCTATTTCGCCCGGCCGGACTCGGTGGTGGGCGGGCACTCTGTCTATCAGGTGCGCAAGAACATGGGCTTCCAGCTCGCCGCCGAGGCCCCGGCCGATGCCGACCTCGTGGTGCCGGTGCCCGATTCCGGCGTGCCGGCGGCCATCGGCTACTCGCAGGCTTCCGGCCTGCCCTATGAGCTTGGCATCATCCGCAACCACTATGTCGGCCGTACCTTCATCCAGCCGACCCAGTCGGTGCGCGATCAGGGCGTGCGCATGAAGCACTCCGCCAACCGCGCCGTGGTCGAGGGCAAGCGCATCGTGTTGATCGACGACAGCCTCGTGCGCGGCACGACGTCGGTGAAGATCGTGCGCATGATGCGCGAGGCCGGCGCCCGCGAGGTGCATTTCCGCATCTCCTCGCCGCCGATCACCCACCCCGACTATTACGGCATCGACACGCCGGACCGCGACAAGCTGCTCGCCGCCACGCACGACCTCGAAGGCATGCGCCGCTATATCGGCGCCGACAGCCTCGCCTTCCTCTCCATCGACGGCATCTACAAGTCGATGGGCTATGCGGGCCGCGACCCGGTGCACCCGCAATTCACCGACCACTGCTTCACCGGCGAATACCCCACCCCGCTCACCGACCGTACCGGCGAGGTCGCGCCGCGCCAGCTTTCGCTGCTGGCCGAAGCGAGCTGAGGCACGAGGAAACGAGGCGCGCGCGGCGATGGTGGAGCTCAACGAGTGGCATAGGGGCCGGCTGATCGACCACATTCAGCTCGTGGTGGCTGATCTTCCCGCCTGCCGCCGCTTCTACGGCGCCATCCTTGAGGTGCTCGGCGTGCCGCTGGTCGATGGCGAGGGCTATTTCTTCGCCGACGAGCTTTTCGTCTCCGCCGGCGAGCCGACCACCGGGCGTACCCATCTCGCCTTCCAGGCGCCGGACGAGAAAACCGTCCAGCGCTTCCACGCCGCGGCGCTGCTGGCCGGCGGACGCGACAATGGCGCGCCGGGACTGCGCGACTACCACCCCGGCTATTATGCCGCCTTCGTGCTCGACCCCGAGGGCAATAACATCGAAGCGGTCTATCACGGGCCGGCGAAGCGCTCCGCACCCTCGGTGGTGCTGACGGACGCCTCATAAGCTTCGAGAGACACCAGGGAACACGCCAATGCCGGACATTTCCGCGCCGAACCTTGCTGCTCGTCCGCTCGCGGGCCGCTACGCCCTCGTCACCGGCGCGACGCGCGGCATCGGCCAGGCGACCGCCCTCGCCCTCGCCGAGGCCGGCGCGCATGTCATCGCCATCGGCCGCACCTCCGGCGCGCTCGAGGAACTCGACGACGCCATCGTCCAGCTCGGCTCCACCGCCACGCTGGTGCCGCTCGATCTCAAGGATTCGCCCGCCATCGACCGCCTCGGCGGCGCGATCTACGAGCGCTTCGGCCGCCTCGACATCTTCATCGGCAATGCCGGCGTGCTCGGCCCGATGACGCCGCTGGCTCAGGTCGAGCCGAAGGAGTGGGACGACGCACTGGCGGTGAACCTCACCGCCAACTGGCGCCTGGTGCGCTCGCTCGATCCGCTGCTACGCGTCTCCACCGCCGGCCGCGCGGTGCTGATCTCCTCGGGCGCCGCGCACAAGGCGCGCGCCTTCTGGGGCACCTATGCCATCACCAAGGCAGGGCTGGAGATGCTGGCCCGCACCTGGGCCAACGAGGTCGCCAACATATCGAATCTGCGGGTCAACGTGCTCAATCCGGGCCCGACCCGCACGCGCATGCGCGCCAAGGCGTTTCCCGGCGAGGATCCCGATACGCTGCCGGCGCCCGAGGACATTGCCGCCGCCATTGTCGGGCTGTGCCTGCCGGATTTCGACGAGACCGGAAAGCTCTACGACTTCCCCAGCCGCACTCTCAAGGCGTTCCCGGTTCCGGCATGATCCGGCGGCGGGAGAAGATCGCCACCGCCACCACGACGCCGACCAGCTGAAGCAGCGTGCCCACCGCCTCAGGAGCGGTCGGCAGGCGCTGCTCATAGCCAAGGCCATAGACGAGGCCGAACACCGTCTCCGCCACGATAAGCTGGGCGGAAAGCGCCATGGGCAGGCGCTCGGAGGCCACCACCCAGCCATAGGTTCCCAGCCAGGACACCACGGCGCCCATCGCCACCGCCCAGATGAGGAAGCGCTGCGTGGCCGCGCTGTCGACGTCCAGCATGGCCGGGCCGCCGGAGAGCAGCGGCACCAGCACCAGCGCCAGCGCCCCACAGCCGAGCCCCTGAAGGCCCGTCCAGCGCAGTGCGTCCGGCGCATCGGCCCCGCGCATCACCATCGCGTTCACGAGGCCATAGGCGACCCAGACCATGAGCGCCACCACCGAGAGCCCGACGCCGACGAGAATGGCACCGGCTTCATTGGGGTGGGCTTCCTGCAGGCTCGCCACATTGACCACGCCGAGGCCGGCCACGATGAGCGCCAGCGGCCAGGCGAGGCGCCGCCATGGCAGGGAACGCTCATGCAGATTGGCGACGATGGCGAGCAGCACCGGCGCGGTCCCGGCGATCAGCGGCGGCAGGACCGGGCCGGCAAGCAGCACGGCGTAGGAGATGGCGAGGAAATAGCCGAACGTGCCGAAGGCGCCGAGCAGCAGCCCGGTGCCCAGCATGCGCCGCGACAGGCCGGTGGGACGGAAATGCGGGCTGACCATCAGCGCCACGCTCACCAGCCCGAAGATCAGATAGCGCAGCACCGAGAGATCGAAGGCGGAGAAGGGCAGGACGGCGCGCGGGGCAATGAAGGTGAGCCCCCACAAGGCCCCGGTCATGAGGCCCGCAAGAATGCCGATGAGCATGGCGACAACCGATGAGGCGCCCGCGCCGAAGCGCGCGTCGCCGGATACAGGATGAGGAAGGTGCGCCGCCAGTAGGCGTCGCGGAGGGAAGCCCCAGTATAGGAGCTACTCCTTCTCCGCGTAAGGATTATCCTTCTCGCGCAGCGTCAGGCGGATCGGCACGCCGGGCAGGTCGAAGCTGGTGCGCAGATTGTTCACGAGGTAGCGCACATAGCTCTCCGGCACCGCATCCGCGCGCGAGCAGAACAGCACGAAGCTCGGCGGGCGGGCCTTGGGCTGGGTGATGTAGCGCAGCTTGATGCGACGGCCCGACACCGCCGGTGGCGGATGCTCGCTGGTCACTTCGCCGAGCCAGCGGTTCAGCGGGTTGGTCGCCACGCGGCGGTTCCACACCTCGTGCACCTGGGCGATGGCGCGCACCAGCCGGTCGAGCCCCTCGCCCGTCAGACCGGAGACCAGCACGACGGGGGCGCCCTTCACCTGCGGCAGCGAATGATCGGCATCCTCGCGCATGCGGGTGACGAAACCCTGCTGGTCCTTGACGAGGTCCGACTTGGAGATCGCCAGCACCACCGCCCGGCCCTCGCGCTCGACGAGGTCGGCGATGCGCAGGTCCTGTTCCTCGAAGGGATGGGTGGCGTCCATCAGCACCACCACCACCTCGGCGAAGCGCGCGGCGCGCAGGCCGTCGGCGACGGAGAGCTTCTCCAGCTTGTCGTCAATGCGGGCGCGCTTGCGCATACCCGCCGTGTCGAACACGCGCAGTTCCACGCCATGGCGCTCGACATCGACGGCGATGGAATCGCGGGTGATGCCGGCTTCCGGGCCGGTCAGCAGCCGGTCCTCGCCGAGCAGCGCGTTGATCAGCGTCGACTTGCCGGCATTGGGGCGGCCCAGCACCGCGACACGGATGCGCCGCCCGCCCTCATCGTCGAGGTCCGCCTCATCCCCGTCGTCGGGGACGAACTCGGCGAGCGCGCGGACCAGGTCGCCCATGCCGTCGCCATGCTCGGCGGAAAGCTCGACCGGCGTACCGAGGCCGAGCGAATAGGCATCCAGAGTACCGCCTTCGGAGCCGCGCGCCTCGGCCTTGTTGGCGACGAGAATGGTGTGCTTGCCGGAGCGGCGCGCGAGCTGGGCGAAGGCCCGGTCGCTCGGCGTGATGCCGGCCTTGGCATCGATCATGAACAGCAGCACGTCGGCGTCGTCGATCGCCGCCTCGGTCTGCGCCCGCATGCGGCCTTCGAGCGATTCGGCCTTGGCCTCCTCGAGACCCGCCGTGTCGATGACGCGGAAACTGAGATGGCCCAGCCGCCCCTCGCCCTCGCGCCGGTCGCGGGTCACGCCGGGGCGGTCGTCGACCAGCGCGAGGCGCTTGCCGACGAGGCGGTTGAACAGCGTCGACTTGCCGACATTGGGCCGGCCGACGATGGCGACGGTGATGGTCATGAAATCTGCGCCCCCGCGCCGCTCACTGCGGCGTCAGCGGCGCGGCGCGCGACGTCGTGCCGGTGGCAGCCGTGCTCCCCGCCTGCACCGGCTCTTCGGCCGGCATCTGGTACTTGGCGGAATTGGCCGGCTGCGGTGGCTCGGCATTGTAGTCGACGCCGGGCACGCCTTCGGGGAACACGGCCTGCCGCGCACCCGGCAGCTTCTTTTCCTTCTCGGCGAAGGGATTCATCTGATCCAGCGTCTCGCAGCCGGCGGTCGCCAGGACGAGGCCGAGCACGGGCAGCATCAGCATGGTGCGGCGCAGCCGGCGGGTGGACGGGCTCATGGATGCCTCCCTCACTGGACCGCCGGCGCCGCCGTGGCGGGCGCGGCCTCGCTGGCAGCCGCAGCCGGGGCGGCGGGAGCCTGCGCGCTGGCCAGCGTGCGCAGCAGTTCCGCGCGCTGGCGCAGGCCCGGCGGGGTCTGGCCGTCATTCAGGATCGACGTGAAGCTGTCGGCGGCAGCCTTGAAGTCGCCGGCCTTGTACTGGGCAAGGCCGATGATCTCGCGCGCCGAGAAGCGGAAGGCGCCTTCGGGCGTGTCGAGCGGCTTCATCCGCTGTTCGATCTCGGCAAGCGGCGCCGTATCCACCATCAGGAGGCCGGCGCGGACGCTGGCGGCATCCTGCATCAGCGGACCGATGCTCGCATCGGTCGCGAGCGCGTCATAGGCGGCGATGGCTGCCTTCGGATCGGTGGCGGCGAGTTCGGTCGCGGCGCGGAAGCGCGCCAGCGTGCGGTAGCCGCGCGGCGCGTCCTTGGCGATCTCGGCGAAGGCCGCCTCGGCTTCCGCGGTCTTGCCCTGCGCGGCGAGTTGCAAGGCCGCCTCGAAGCGCGCGCCGGCCGCCTGATCCTGCTGCAGCTTCCACCACTCATAGCCGCGCCAGCCAGCGACGCCGACGACGATCAGCACCGCGAGCGCGATGAGGTAGATGCCGTAGCGGCTCCACAGGCGGCGGAACCGCTCGCGACGCAGGTCCTCGTCGATCTCGTGGAAAATGTCAGCCATGGAAGGTCCGTTGGGAAAGCGTCGGGCAAAGAGCGGGGCGGCGCCGCACGCGCAGAGCGCGCGGCGGTATCGGAAAGGCGCGTAAACTAGCGATGCGGCCTCAACAAGGCAAATCGGCCGGCAGCACCGCCACGCTAGATGGGTTGAGCACAGACCCGGCCCGTAAGTTTATCGAAGGGTGGGCTATCCCAATCATCAGCGTGCATAGCGAATGGGAGACGCTCGTGTTCCTCCAACGTAATGCAAATCAACTCGCCGGCCGGACTACGAACGACAGAATGCTTCGCAAAAATAGTCGGCGCCTGTCGGAGCCAGCCTCCGACAGCAGTGTAATCGGGATTCAATTCAACAAAGCGCCGAACGTTCTCGTGGCATTTGTTTTTCTCGGAGATAAAACCACGCAGCTCCGCCTTTGTCGCAATCCTGATAGCGCCGAAGTGAGCATTGCGAAGGGCGTGGGTTAATTCGGGGGACGCCAACATACCCCCCTCACCCCTTCTTCGGGGCGTAGACATGCTCCGGGCCGGGGAAGCTGCGCGCGCGCACTTCACTGGCGTAGGACTCCACCGCCGCGCCGATGGCGGGGCCGATATCGGCGAACTTCTTCACGAAGCGCGGCACCCGGTCGGACAGGCCGAGCATGTCCTCCAGCACCAGGATCTGTCCGTCGCAGGCGACCGAGCCGCCAATGCCGATGGTCGGCGGCGCCACTTCCTGCGTGATCTGGCGGGCCAGCGGCTCGCTGATCGCCTCCAGCACGATGGAGAACGCGCCGGCATCGGCGATGGCGCGAGCGTCGTCGAGAATGAGCGCCGCGCTCGCCTCGTCACGGCCCAGCGCCTTGAACGAGCCGAGCGTGTTGATCGCCTGCGGCGTCAGCCCGACATGGCCCATCACCGGCACGCCGCGATCGGCGAGGAAGCGCACGGTCTCCGCCATGCGGCGCCCGCCTTCCAGCTTGATGGCGCCGGCGCCGGTTTCCTTTAGCACACGCGAGGCGGTGGCGAAGGCCTGCTGCGGCGAGCCCTCATAGGAGCCGAAGGGCAGGTCGACCACCACCAGCGCGCGCGACGAGCCGCGCATCACCGCCTGCCCCTGCAGGATCATCATCTCCACCGTCACCGGCACGGTAGTCTCCATGCCGTGCATCACCATGCCGAGCGAATCGCCCACCAGCATGAAGTCGACATGCGGGTCGATGAGGCGGGCGGTATGGGCGTGATAGGCCGTGAGCGAGACGATCGGCTCGCCGCCCTTCTTCGCGCGGATATCCGGAGCGGTGAGGCGGCGAACGGCGGACTGGACGGACATGTTGGACGGCTTCCTCTTGTTTTCGCTGGGCTTTTTCAGCCCATACCGGCGCTCACATCACCGGCACACCCACGATGTAGGGGTGGACCCAGAACGCGAGGACGGCATAAAGCACGACACCGCCGACCACCGCAACGAGGTCCCCGCCCCAGCCCTTGGGCGCGGCCGGCACCGGCGCGCCGCGCTTCTTGGCGAGGATGCGCAGCACTACCGCCATGGCGAGAATGCCCACGGCGAGCGTCACCGTCGCGGCGTCGCCATTGGCAAGAAGATGTGCCAGCGCCCAGGTCTTGATGGCGACCAGGAAGGGAAACTTCAGCACCGCCTTGATATGGCTCGGCACCAGTGCGGCCACCGCAGCGATGGAAGCGATCAGCATCAAGAGCAGTGCGATGTGGCGCAGCGCGACCGGCGGATCGTAAAGCTGCACCGGACCTTCCGCGCGCCACTGGCCGAAGCCATAGGCGATCAGCAGGACGCCCACCGTAGCGAGGACGGCGTGGATGGCGCGATAGGTTGTGGTGCCGAGTTGCTGGCCCACCGCCCCGGCCTTGCGGCGCGCCGCGAAGACATGGATGGCGACGAACAGCACGAGGCCGACGAGCATCAGGATCATGTGAGCGCTCCCAGGATCGATTCCGGCGTGACGCTAGAGCGTTTCCAAACCCCGCGCCATGTACCTTTGTGCGATGTGACACCGTGCCGGGGGACAGCGGCGGGGCACCGGCGCGGCACGGATGTAAACCATAAAGTGCGACGCCCCTGCCGCTCGCGCTGCGAGCGTGCAATTATTTCATTTCTCGAACGACTTCCCCCGAGGAGGAGCAATCGGGATGAGCGGGTTACGCGCCGTCCTTGCCTGTGCCACGAGCGTCCGCCTTGCCTGCGCCGGCATTGCGCTCATGCTTCTTGCACTGCCCGCCTCGGCCCGAACGCAGGGCGTAGTCGGCGCGACCACTCCCGCCCCTTCCGTGGTCACGGCCGCTGTCGGCGCCCCTTCGGCATTCGCCGGCGCGCCCGCCACCTCGCTGGTGGTGCATATCGACCTCTCCGGCCAGAGGATGGAAGTGTGGGTGGATGGCTGGCGGCGCTATTCCTGGCCGATCTCCACCGCGCGCAAGGGCTACCGCACGCCGGTCGGCAGCTTCCGGCCGTACCGGATGCACCGGCGCTATTTCTCCCGCAAATACGACAACGCGCCGATGCCCCACGCGATCTTCTTCACCGGCGGCTATGCCATTCACGGCACCACGGATCTGCGCCGGCTGGGGCGCCCCGCCTCGCATGGCTGCGTCCGCCTCCATCCCGCCAACGCTGCGGCGCTGTTCGCGCTTGTCAACGAGGCCGGACGAGGCAATACCCAGATCGTCATAACCCGTTGAACGCGGCGCTATCCCCTGTGACGCGCCGCTTTCCGGTCCTAGCGTAGCAACGCCGCCGTTTGGGCTGACCGACCGCTCTGCCGCAGAGGCCCCATGCTGTTCGACTATTCGTCACTGCTCGCGGCGATCGGCTTCTCGGCCTTCTGCCTTGGCGCCATTCTCTTCTCCAGCTGGCTGGCTTCCCGCTCGGATGGCTTCCTGCTGACGATCTCCGTCGCCGCGGCGATGATCGTCGGCGCGGTTTCGACCTATTCGGTCTATGTGCGCTATCCCTCGAACCTGCTGGTCATCCTGTCCTTCTCCTTCCTGACGACGGGCATGTCGATCTTGTTCGGCGCCGCGCGGCAATTCCGCGTCCGCACCTCGCCGCTGCGGCGGATCTGTATAGGCACCCTCTCGCTGCCGATAACGATACTCCCGATACTGCTCGGCTATGACGCCGTCGGGTTCATGCTGGCCAACGGCTTCGCGGCCGTGCTGCTGACGCTGTCCGCGTGGGAATATTGGCGCGGCCGGGCGGAGGCGCCGGTCGCGATCAACGCGATGTGCCTCATCTATCTCGTCGTCGCCCTGTCCTTCGCGTGCTGCGCGCTGGTGCTGCTGGCGGAGGGTCGATGGACGCTCGACGCCCCACCCGAGAACTGGGCTGAGATGTTCAATACGATCGCCGTCGTGGCCGGCGTCCCTGGCGTCGGCGCGCTCGCCCTGGCGCTCAACCAGACCCGGCTCGCGCGCTCGCATCGGCGCGAGGCGATGACCGACTCGCTCACCGGCCTGCTCAACCGTCGCGCCCTGTTCGACGCCATCGCCGCCGAGCCGCTCGCGGGCGACGCCGCCATCGCCGTGTTCGACATCGACCGCTTCAAGGCGATCAACGATCGGCATGGTCACGCCGTGGGCGATCGCGCCATCGTCGAGTTCGCGCAGGCCATGCGCCGGCATTGCACCGGCGACGATCTTGCCGCGCGCATGGGAGGAGAGGAATTCGCGCTGGTGCTGCGCCACGCGACGGCAGAATCGGTCGTCGCCCGTGTCGAGGCCATCCGGAGCGACTTCGCCGGACGGATGAGGGCAGTTCAGTCCCTTGAGTGCAGCGCGAGTGCCGGCATCGCCTTTGCCCGGCCGAACGGCCACCTTTTCGAGGCGACGTTGAGCGCGGCCGACGCAATGCTCTACCGGGCCAAACACGCCGGACGGAACCGGGCGATGCTCGCCACGGTCCGTGTCGTATCCGGCCAGACGATCACGCCGCCTTCTTCACGTCCTTCACATCAGTGAAGACAATGCCCGGCCAGCGATCGCCGGTGTAGCCGATCATGAAGGCCGAAGGGCTGAGGAAGACGAGGTCGCCATCGAGATCCTCCGCCGTCGACAGCCGGTTGCCGGCGGCGAACTCGTCGAGCCGCTTGGGATCGGCGGAGGACACCCAGCGCGCCAGCTGGAACTCGGACATGTCGAAGCCGACATCGAGGCCGTATTCCGCCTCCAGCCGGTTCTTCAGCACGTCGAGCTGAAGCGGGCCGACCACGCCGACCAGCGCCGGCGAGCCGTCAGTCGGGCGGAACACCTGCACCACGCCCTCTTCCGCCATCTCCTGCAGCGCCTGCTTCAGCTTCTTCGCCTTCATGGCGTCGGCGAGCTTCACCCGGCGCAATATTTCCGGCGCGAAGCTCGGCACACCGACGAAGTTCAGCTCCTCGCCCTCGGTCAGCGTGTCGCCGATGCGCAGATTGCCGTGGTTGGGAATGCCCACCACGTCGCCGGCATAGGCTTCCTCCGCCAGCTGGCGGTCCTGCGCGAAGAAGAACTGCGGCGTGGCGAGGCTCATCGGCTTGCCGGTGCGCACCAGCTTGGCCTTCATGCCGCGCGACAGCTTGCCCGAGCACAGCCGCGCGAAGGCGATGCGGTCGCGGTGGTTCGGGTCCATGTTCGCCTGGATCTTGAACACGAAGGCCGTCATGCGCGGCTCCTCGGCTTCCACCCGGCGCTTGTCGGCATCCTGCGCGCGCGGCGGCGGGGCGTATTTGCCGAGGCCCTCCAGCAGGTCGCCGACGCCGAAATTGCGCAGCGCCGAGCCGAAATACACCGGCGTCAGATGGCCTTCGAGGAAGGAATCGAGGTCGAACGGGTTGCAGCCCTCGCGCACCAGCCCGAGTTCCTCGGCCAGCGCCGCCTCGTCCAGCGTGACGTTGAGCGCGGCGATCTCGCTCATGCTCATCTGCCGCAGCGGCCCGGTCTTGCCCTCGTCGCCGTCGAGCAGGCGCATGCCGCCGGTGGCGACATCCATGGTGCCGACGAAGTCGCGACCACGGCCCACCGGCCAGGTCATCGGCGAGGTGTCGAGCGCCAGCGTCTTCTCGATCTCGTCGAGGATCTCGAACGGGTCGCGGCTCTCGCGGTCCATCTTGTTGATGAAGGTGATGATCGGGATGTCGCGCAGCCGGCACACTTCCAGCAGCTTGCGCGTGCGCGCCTCGATGCCCTTGGCGGCGTCGATCACCATCACCGCCGCGTCGACCGCGGTCAGCGTGCGGTAGGTGTCCTCCGAGAAGTCCTCATGGCCCGGCGTGTCCAGCAGGTTGAACACGTGGTCCTCGAACTCGAAGGTCATGACCGAGGTCGCGACCGAGATACCGCGCTCGCGCTCGATCGCCATCCAGTCCGAGCGCGTGGAGCGGCGGTCCTTCTTGGCGCGCACCTGGCCGGCGAGCTGAATCGCGCCGCCGAACAGCAGCAGCTTTTCGGTCAGCGTGGTCTTGCCCGCGTCCGGGTGCGAGATGATCGCGAAGGTGCGCCGGCGCGCGACTTCGAGCGCGATGGGCGACGCGAGGGAATTGGAGAGAACGTTCATGGGCGCGGATGTGGCAGGGAAGCCGCCCCGGATCAAGGGGTGACACGCTTTCTTGCGTCGGCCCGCGCCATGCGGGCCCTCAGCCGAACTGCTTCGCGTAGGTCTCCGGCTTGAAGCCGACCAGCAGCGCGCCGTCCACCTCCAGCACCGGCCGCTTGATCAGCGAGGGCTGCGCCTGCATCAGCCTGATCGCCTTCGCCGCATCGATATCCGCCTTGTCGGCCTCGTCGAGCTTGCGGAAGGTGGTACCGGCGCGGTTGAGCAGCACTTCCCAGCCGACCTTGCCGGCCCACTCCTTCAGATGCGCGGCATCGATGCCGGACGCCTTGTAGTCGTGGAAGGCATAGGCGACGCCGTGCCCGTCCAGCCAGGCGCGCGCATTCTTCATCGTGTCGCAGTTCTTGATGCCGTAGATCGTGACCGTCACGGGGAACCTCGTTCGACAATGCGCGCCACCGCGCGCTTCGTCATAACGCCGGCGAGATGGGCGCGATAGGCGCCCGAACCGTGGATATCGGCGATCATCTCGTCGCCGTCGAGCGCGAGCCCCTCCAGCGCCGCCGGGCTGAAATCCTCCGCCAGCGCCGCTTCCGCCTCGGCCCAGCGGAACACGCCGCCCTGCCCGGCGCCGGTAATGGCGACGCGCACCTCGCCCTCCCCTTGGCCCTCCCCCTTCCACACGAAGGCGCCGGCCATGGCGTAGCGCGAGGCCGGGTTAGGGAATTTCTCGTAAGTCGCCACGCCGCCGATGGGGAAGGAGACAGTGAGGATGATCTCGTCCGGCGCGAGCGCGGTCTCGAACAGGCCGAGGAAGAACACGCCAGCGGGAATCTCCCGCCGGTCGGTGCGGATCGTCGCATCGAGCGCGAGGCAGGCGGCGGGATAGTCGGCGGAGGGGTCGTTATTGGCGATGGAGCCGCCGATCGTGCCGCGATTGCGCACGGCAGGGTCGCCGATCAGCCCCGCAAGCGCCGCCAGCGCCGGGATCGTCTCCCGCACGAGCTTTGAGGCCGCCACCTCGCCATGGCGGGTCATCGCGCCGATGACGAGCACGTCGCCCGCGCGCGACATGCCGGCAAGGCCCGGCACGCGGGCGAGATCGACAAGGTCGCTCGGGCTGGCGAGGCGCTGCTTCAGCGTGGCGATGAGCGTCTGGCCGCCGGCCAGCAGTTTCGCCTCGTCATTGCCTGCGAGAAGGGCGCAGGCGGCATCGAGATCGGTGGGTCGGTGATAGGCGAAGGGAAACATCGCGCCTCACTCCGCCGCGGCGGGCAGCGCCGCCATATCCCGCGTACCCATGTCGCGCGCACCTGCCATGATGGCGAGCACGATATTATGGTAGCCGGTGCAGCGGCACAGATTGCCCTCCAGCTCCGCGCGCACCGTCGGCTCGTCGAGCTCGGTGCCGTGGCGGCGTACCATGTCGATGCCGGCCATGATCATGCCGGGCGTGCAGAAGCCGCATTGCAGGCCGTGATGCTCGCGGAACGCCGCCTGCATCGGGTGCAGTTGCTCGGCACTGCCGATGCCCTCGATGGTGACGACCTCCGCCCCCTCGGCCTGCACGGCGAGCACCGCGCAGGCTTTCACCGCGACGCCGTCGAGATGCACGGTGCAGGCGCCGCACTGGCTGGTGTCGCAGCCGACATGGGTGCCGGTGAGGCGCAACTCGTCACGCAGCAGATGCACCAGCAGCGTGCGCGGATCAACCGTCGCGGTCACCGCCGCGCCGTTGATGTTCAGGGTAATGGTCTGCATCGGCTGCTCCCGGTCGCCTCTGCCACAATTCTCACGGCGCCGCTTCGGCCGGCGCGGCCGGCGCCAGCACCCGGCCGAAGGCGCCGAAGAATTCGCCCGCCAGCTTCTTCGACGTGCTCTCGATCAGGCGCGCGCCAAGCTGGGCGATCTTGCCGCCGACATTGGCCTGCGCCTCGTAACTGAGGATGGTCGCGCCCTCCTCCTCGACCAGCCAGACCTTTGCCCCGCCCTTGGCGAAGCCGGCGACGCCGCCCTGCCCTTCGCCGGTGATGCGATAGGCGGCCGGCGGCTCGAGATCGGACAGCGTCACCGCGCCAGTGAAGGTCGCCTTCACCGGGCCGATCTTCAGCACGACCTTGGCGGTGAATTCGGTCGGTGAGGCCTGCACCAGTTCCTGGCAACCGGGAATACACTGGCGCAGCACATGCGGGTCGTTGAGCCCGCGCCACACCTCCTCGCGCGATGCCTCGATGCGCTGGGAGCCGGTCAGATCCATGATTCACCCCGAACTTTCATGCGTCCCGTCCAGCAACCCCTGTGCCAAGCCCGGCGGCGCCGCCATTTGTCCCGCCCCTGCGCATCCCGCAGGCAGGACAGCCGCCCCGCATGCCTGCATGATTGGCGACGGCTGCATAAAATTCACGCATCAACAGCCTTCATTATCATTGAGCATAAATAGGAATTTACATCATTGGTCCTATGATTAGTATCATAGAAAATCGTCGATGCGCCCCGTGGCGCGCAAGCGTCAAAGAGTGCGCATGAACCCGTTCGAGCTTCCCTCCCAGATCGTCGACCCCGGCATCCACGCCCGCACCGTGGCGCATCTGCGTGATCGCGGCATCGTGCTGCCGCGCTTCTCCGAACTCGCCGCGCCCGGCACCATCGCTTCAGCCTTGCGAGCGCAGGCCGCGGCAGCGGACAAAGATGCGCCCGACGCGCGGAACCTGTTCGGCGTGCACTGGTTCAACAACGCGATGACGGTCGGCGGCGCAAGCGTGCCGTCCTTTATCGAACTGCCTTCCTCGGTCACTGGCGTACCCGCCCGCATCGTGGTGATGCAGGGCCGGCATTTCCCGATGATCCACGCCCACAAGGTGCTGGCGGCCTATGCGTGCCTCGCCCCGCGCCTCGTCACCGGCATGTTCGATCCTACGCATCACCGTGCGGTATGGCCCTCCACCGGCAATTACTGCCGCGGCGGCGTTGCCATTTCGCGCATCCTCGGCTGCCATGGCGTTGCCGTGCTGCCGGGCGGCATGAGCGCTGAGCGTTTCAACTGGCTGGAGCAGTGGGTCACCGACCCCGCTGACATCGTGCGCACGCCGGGCACGGAATCGAATGTGAAGGAGATCTACGACGCCTGCGCCGAGATGGCGAAGGACGAGGGCAATTTCATCCTCAACCAGTTCTCCGAATTCCCGAACTACCTCGCGCATTATTCCATCACCGGTGCGGCGGCCGGCACGCTGTTCGAGGCGCTGAACGCCTCCGGCACGCTCAGCCTCGCCGCTTTCGTCGCCGGCACCGGCTCGGCCGGCACGATCGGCGCGGGCGACTGGCTGAAGGAGAAGTACGGCGCCCGTATCGTCGCCATGGAGCCGGAAGAGTGCCCGACGCTGCTCTATAACGGCTTCGGCGAGCACAACATCCAAGGCATCGGCGACAAGCACGTCCCACTCATCCACAACGTCACCAATACCGACCTCATCGCCGGCGTGTCGGATGCGGCGACCGACGATCTCGCCTTGCTGTTCGGCTCGGAGGCCGGGCGCGCCTATCTCGCCGGGCGGCGCGGCATCGATGCCGCGACCATCGAGGGCCTGGCCAATCTCGGCCTGTCCGGCATCGGCAATGTGCTCGCCGCGATCAAGACCGCGCGCCGCCTCGACCTCTCCGGGAACGACGTCATCATCACCGTCGCCACCGACGGCGCAGAGCTCTACCCCAGCGAGCTCGCCGGCCATCTCGCCCGCAAGGGCGGAAGCTACGACCAGATCGATGCGGCGGAAGCCTTCGGCCAGCACCTGCTCGGCGGCGATGCCGACCATGTGCTGGAACTCGACCACCGCGACCGCCAGCGCGTGTTCAACCTCGGCTATTACACATGGGTCGAGCAGCAGGGCATCTCGGTCGAGGATTTCGACCGCCGTCGCCACCAGTCGTTCTGGAAGGGCCTCGCCGCCTCGCTCCCCATTTTCGACGAGCTGATCGATCGCATGAACCGCGATGTCGGCATCGCCGACGCCGCGTGAGGAGAGCCTTGTGACGACGCCCCTCGCCTATTCCGAACTCCGCCAGCGCACCAAGGCGCGTGACCGCAGCCTGCGCGACAAGGTGATGTCGCTGGAGGAGGCCGCGAGGCTGGTGCAGGACGGCGACCACCTCGCGGTCGGCGGCTGCACCGCCTCGCGCACGCCCTTCGCCATGATCTGGGCGCTGGTGCGGGCGCGGAAAAGCGGTCTCACCGTCTCGCGCTCGATCATGTCGACCGAGGGCGACATCTTCTACGCCGCCGGCCTGTCGAAACACCTGATCACGAGCTGGTTCAGCCAGGGCATCGTCTGGGGTGTCTCGAAAGTGATGCGCGCCTATACCGAGAGCGGGCGCGCGCGCTTCGAGGAATGGAGCCACATGGCGATGGGCCTGCGCTACCGCGCCGGGGCCATGGGCGTGCCCTTCATGCCGATGCGCTCCATGCTGGGCTCGGACGTGCTGGGCCGCGTGAACGGCGACACCGGACCGGCGGATCCTGCCTTCGCGGGCGCCAAGACCATGCAATGCCCGTTCACCGGCGAAACGCTGCTGCTGGTGCCAGCGCTGAACCCGGATGTCGCCATCATCCATGTCCAGCGCTGCGACGCCTATGGCAACGCCCAGCTCGACGGGCTGACCTTCATGGACATCGACATCGCGATGGCCGCCAACAAGGTGATCCTCACCACCGAGCGCATCGTCTCCAACGACCAGATCCGCCGCCATCCCGACCAGACCAAGATCGGCTTCTTCACCGTCGATGCGGTGGTCGAGGCGCCGTTCGGATGCGCCCCGCACGAGTGCTACGGCCTGTACGAGCCGTTCTACAGCCACATGGACATGTACGCAGAGATGACCGGCCGCGATCCGGAGGCCGGGGCTGCGGCCTATCTCGAGCGCTTCTATCACGAGCCGAAGGACTGGGCGGACTATCTCAGCCGCATCGGCATGGCCGAGCTGATCGACGCCCAGCGCCGCGGGAGCAGCATCTATGACGATTGAAGCCACGCGCAGCGCGCCCTCCCTCTCCGCCGTGCCGGCCTATACCGCCTCCGAACTGCTCGGCGTGATGAGCGCCCGCCTCCTGAGGGACGGGCAGACCGTGTTCGCCGGCGTCGGCATCCCGCTGCTGGCAGCGATCCTGGCGCAGAAGACCCATGCGCCCGGCCTCACCATCCTGTTCGAGGGCGGCGTCATCGGCCCCTTCGTCGAGGCCGGCAAGCTGCCGCCTTCCACCAATGAGCAGCGCTGCACGCGGCGCGCCAACATGCTGGTGTCGA
Source organism: Ancylobacter sp. VNQ12 (assembly GCF_049445835.1). Taxonomy (NCBI): domain Bacteria; kingdom Pseudomonadati; phylum Pseudomonadota; class Alphaproteobacteria; order Hyphomicrobiales; family Xanthobacteraceae; genus Ancylobacter; species Ancylobacter sp. VNQ12. The sequence goes on from NZ_JBMSDU010000004.1 coordinate 207,572, forward strand.
TCACCGAGGTGCTGCTGATGCTGCAGCGCGGCTATGTCGATGTCGGCTTCATGGGCGGCGCGCAGATCGACCGCTTCGGCAACCTCAACTCCTCCTTCATCGGCGATCCCGCGAACCCGAAGATCCGCCTGCCCGGCACCGGCGGCGGCAACGACATCGCCTCGCTCGCCGACATGATCGTCGCCATGAAGCACGAGAAGCGCCGCTTCGTGGAGAAGGTCGACTTCATCACCTCGCCCGGGTTCCTCGACGGCGGCCGGACCCGCGCGGAGCGCGGCCTGCCGGCGGGCGGCATGTTCCGCGTCGTTACCGACATGGGCATTCTCGGTTTCGACGAGGAAAGCCGCGCCATGACCGTGCTCGCCTTGCATCCCGGCGTCTCGGCTGCGGCGATCCAGGCCAATACCGGCTTCGAGCTGCCGGTGCCGGCCGAAGTGCCGACCACCGAGCCCCCGACCCCGACCGAGCTCGCCATTTTGCGCGAGCTCGACCCGCAGCAGCTCTACACGGCGTAGTTCCTTCTCCCTCTCCCCGTGGGGGAGAGGGTTGGGGTGAGGGGCCTTCCTTCGCTCCGCAATCGCCCGCCCCCTCACCCGCCGCGGCGCGGCGACCTCTCCCCAATGGGGAGAGGTGAGAAGAAGGTATCTCCCCATGCCCGCTCCCGTCTCCTTCGGCATCGCGATGCGCAACTTCACCCGCTTCCCGGAAATGCCGGATGCGGGCGCGCTGATCGACTACGGCGTGCGCATGGAGGAGCTCGGCTTCTCCTCGCTCTGGGTGTGGGACCACATCCTGCTCGGTACCGATCCGAACTTCCCGATCATCGACTCGCTGTCGCTACTCACGGCCGTCGCCGCGCGTACGAAAGCCATCAAGATCGGCACCGGCGTGCTGGTGCTGCCGCTGCGCAATCCGGTGATCCTCGCCAAGCAGCTCTCCTCGCTCGACCTCATTTCCAATGGCCGGCTGATGCTCGGCGCGGCGGTCGGCTGGTACAAGCGCGAGTTCGACGCGGTCGGCATCCCCTATGAGCGTCGCGGCAAGGTCATGGACCGCAACCTCGACATATTGAAGCGGCTGTGGACCGAGGATTCCGTCAGCGGCGAGTGGGACGAACTGAACCTGCGCAACGCGGTGATGTTCCCCAAGCCGGTGCAGAAGCCGCACCCGCCGATCCTCATTGGCGGCTATGTCGATGTCGTGCTGAAGCGTGCCGCCACCAAGGGCGACGGCTGGCTGACCTATTTCTACACACCGGAAGCGTATCGCGAGGCGTGGGCGAAGATCTCCGCCTATGCCGAGGAGGCCGGCCGCGACCCTGCTTCGCTCTACAGCCTCAACCAGCTGCCGATCTATGTCGGCCCGCGCGAGGTCGGGCAGGCGAAGATGACAGAGTGGCTGAACGCCGAATGGGACCTGTCCAAGGGTTCGCTCTCCACCTTCGACAGCGCCATTGTCGGCACGCCGGCGGAATGCGCCGAGCAGATCGCCCGGCACATCGAGACCGGGGTGAAGAAGATCGTCTTCGTGCCGTGGCGCTACGAGAAGGAGCAGATCGACCTTCTGGCCCACGAGGTGCTGCCGCTACTGCGCAAGTAGCGGTGGGAGGGAGCGCCCAAACCGGGCTTGCTCAGGCGCTGAACAGCTTGATCACCAGCCAGATGGTGATCAGCACCAGCGCGCCTTTCCAGAGCAGCGAACCCACATTCTTTGCCTGCATGACGTTTCCCCCGCCGCATCGCCTGCCGTGCTTGCCTTAAGGGAACCCGCGCCGCGAGCCGGGTCAATAGGCTCTCCGGCATGTCGCGGCATCGAGCCGCGACCTCAGCCGCGCAGCGCGGTGAGGCTCCCGATCTTGGCGAACTTGCCCGCCACCGGCTCCTGCCGCGGGCCGAGCGGATCGGCGGCATAGGAGCGCTGCTTCTGCCGCGAGGGCGCCTCGCCATAGATCGTGGTGCGCTGGCGCGCCTGCCGTCCCGCGGCGCGGATCGCCGCCTCCATGCGATCGGGCGGGAATTCCTGCCCATGCATGCCACCGGCGGCGCGGCTGATCGATTCATCCATCAATGTGCCGCCAATGTCGTTCGCGCCGGCCTTCAGCGCCGCGACGATACCGCCCTCGCCCAGCTTCACCCAGGACGCCTGGATGTTGGGGATCAGCGGATTGAGCGCGAGCCGCCCCACCGCATGCATCAGCAGCGCCTCGCGCCGGCTCGGGCCGGCCCGCGTGCCGCCCTTGAGGTAGAGCGGCGCTTCCATGTGCAGGAAGGGCAGCGGCACGAATTCGGTGATGCCGCCGGTCTCCGCCTGCTGCCGGCGCAGCCGCAGGAGATGACGCGCCCAGTGCCGGTAGCCGTCGACATGGCCGAACATGATGGTCGAGGTGGTCTTCAGCCCCGTGCGATGGGCGGCGCCGATGGTCTCCAGCCATTCCCCGGTGTTCAGCTTGTCCGGACAGATGACCGCCCGCACCTCGTCGTCGAGGATCTCCGCCGCCGTGCCCGGCAGGCTGCCCAGCCCCGCCTGCTTCAACCGCGCGAGGAACTCCGCCACCGGCAGGCGCAGCGTCGCCGCGCCGTGCCGCACTTCCAGCGCCGAGAAGGCATGCACATGCATATCCGGCACTGCCTGCTTCACCGCGCGCAGGATGGCGAGATAGGTCTCGCCGGAGAAATCCGGGTGGATGCCGCCCTGCATGCACACTTCGGTCGCCCCGCGCGCCCACGCCTCGCGCGTGCGCCGCTGGATCTCATCGAGGTCCAGCTCGTAAGGCTTTCCGCGCAGATGTTCGTGCTGGCGCCCCTTGGAGAAGGCGCAGAAGCCGCATTTATAGGCGCAGACATTGGTGTAGTTGATGTTGCGGGTGACGACATAGGACACCGTATCGCCGACGCTTTCGCGCCGCAGCGCATCCGCCGCCTCGAACACACGTTGCGCCCGGCTGCCCCGCGCGTCGAACAGCGTGACGATCTCCGCCTCTGCCAGCTCCCGCCCGGCGAACGCCTTGTCGAAGATCGCGTCGAGCGCGCTGTCAGGCCCGACAAGCGCGGGCGCGGCCGGCCAGTCGACCACGCTGGCGCGCTCCTCCTCGCCCACCCGCCAGGCGCTTTCATGCGCCAGCCCGGCCGCATCCGCCCGCCGCAGCACCAGCGACGCGACCTCCGGGTCGAGCCAGCGAGCGCGCTCCTCGATATAGCCGGGATAGACCGCGAGGCGCGGCGACAGCACCTTGCCGGCGCGGGCGGTGGCGACACCGAGCGCGGAGAGCGCCGGCCAGGGCGCTTCCGGGTTCACATGGTCCGGCGTCACCGGCGAGACGCCGCCCCAGTCATTGATGCCGGCCTCGATCAGCGCCTTCAGCCCCTCCGGCTGGAGGTTGGGCGGCGCCTGGATCGACATGGCCGGGCCCAGGATCAGCCGCGCCACCGCGACGGTCCACAGATGATCCTCCAGCGAGGGCTCCGGCGCGTGGGCCATCCTGGTGCCGGCCTTGGCGCGGAAGTTCTGGATGATGACTTCCTGCACATGGCCGTGCCGCTGATGGCTGTCGCGGATCGCCAGCAGCGCCTCGATCCGCTCGGCCCGCGTCTCGCCGATGCCGATCAGCAGGCCGGTGGTGAAGGGCACGTTCGCGCGCCCCGCCGCCTCCAGCGTCGCAAGCCGCGCCGCCGGCAATTTGTCGGGCGAGCCGAAATGCGGGCCACCGCGGGCGGAAAGCCGCGCCGCCGTGGTCTCGATCATGGTGCCCTGCGAGGCCGAGACCTTGCGCAGCCGGGCGAGGTCCGCCTCCCCCATCACCCCGGCATTGAGGTGGGGCAGCAGGCCGGTCTCCTTCAGCACGAGGGCGGCCATGGCGGCGAGGTAGTCGAGCGTCGAAGCGTAGCCGAGCGCGGCCAGTTCCTCGCGCGCCACGGCATAACGCAGCTCCGGCTTGTCGCCGAGCGTGAACAGCGCCTCGTCGCAGCCGACCCGCGCACCGGCCCGCGCGATCTCCAGCACCTCGTCGGGGGTGAGGAAGGCGCGCTGGCCCTTCCGCGGCGGGTGGGCGAAGGTGCAGTAGTGGCAGACGTCCCGGCACAGCTGGGTGAGCGGGATGAACACCTTTCGCGAGACGGTGACGGTAGCGCCGAAGCCGATGTCGCGCAGCCGCGCCGCCTCCCGCATCAGCCCGGCGATGTCGCCCTCCTCGGCAAGCGCGAGAGCCGCGTCGCGGCCGGGCCGTTCTCCCGCCCCAGCCATGGTCAAGCCTTCATCAGCTCGGGCAGGGTGACGAGTTCGACGCCCGCCGCGCGCAGCGCATCGCAGCAGGCGGAGGCCACGGCGATGGCGGTGGGCTCATCGCCATGGACGCAGAGCGAATCGAATTTCGTAGGCATCTTCTTGCCGTTGATCGAAATGATCTCCTCGTCGAGCACCATGCGCACGACGCGCTCCGCCGCGAATTTGGCGTCGCGGATCATCGAGTCGGCATAAGTGCGCGAGCGCAGATTGCCGTCATCCTCATAGAGCCGGTCGATAAAGGCCTCGCGCGCCAGCGGCACGCCGACATCCAGCGCCGCCTTTTCCATCTCGGTGCCGGACAAAGCGAGATAATACAGCGAGCTGTCGACTGTCTTGATCGCCCGGCCGATGGCCAGCGCATAGTCGCGGTCCACTGCGCACATATTGTTCAGCGCGCCATGCGGCTTCACATGTGTCACCTTCACTCCGGCATAGGCGGCCATCCCCGCCAGCGCGCCGAGTTGGTAGGCGACGAGATATTCGAGATCGTTGGCGTTCATGCGGATCTGCCGGCGTCCGAAGCCCCAGATATCGTTGAAGCCGGGATGCGCGCCGATGGAGACACCGTTCGCCTTGGCCTTGAGGCAGACGTCGCGCATCACCGTGGCATCGCCGCCGTGCTGGCCGCAGGCGACATTGACGCTCTGCACGATCTTCAGGATCTCGTCGTCATTGCCGATCTTATAGTGACCGTAGCCCTCGCCCATATCGGCATTGATATTGATACGCTGAGCCACGGCGCCGTCTCCCTCGATCAGTTGGAATTTCCTATTAACACATTAAATAATAATGGAATTCAAGCTCAAAGATACTAACATTAGTATGTTTGCCGCGCGATGTGACTGAAGGGCTGACAGTGAGGGAACAGGACGGCAGGGACAGGCGGATCGGCACGCTGGCGCGCTTTCTCGACGTGGGTGACACCGCTTTCGCCATCGAATTCGGCGCGCGCATCGCCCCGGAGATCAACGCCCTCGTTCACCGCACCGCCGCCCTCGTCACGGATGCGACGCTGGAGGGTGTGACCGAGACCGTGCCGACCTTCCGCTCCCTGCTGGTGCATTACGACCCGCGCCTCACCTCGGCGTCGACACTGCAAGCCACGCTGGCGGAGCTGGAACTGGGCGAAGCCGCCCTCGACGCGCCGCGCCGTGTCTGGCGCATCCCGGTGCTCTATGGCGGCGAGGCGGGACCGGACCTCGCCGAGGTCGCGGCGGCGACCGGCCTCTCGCAGGACGCGGTGATGGCCCTTCATTCCGGCACGCTGTTCCGGGTCTATGTGCAGGGCTTCCTGCCGGGCTTCGCCTATCTCGGCGATCTGCCGGCCGCGCTCGACCTGCCGCGCCTCACCATCCCGCGTGTGCGGGTGCCGGCCGGCTCGGTCGCCATCGCCCAGCGCATGGCCGGCGTCTACCCCGTCGAATCCCCCGGCGGCTGGCGGCTGATCGGCAACACGCCGCTGCGCTTCTTCGATCCCGGCCTGACGCCGCCCACCCTGTTCTCGCCCGGCGACGGCGTGCGCTTCGTGCCCATCGAGGCCGCCGAGCATGCGGCGATCCGGCAGGCGGTGAACGAGGGTCGCTATGAGCCGGTCTGCGAGGCGCCGGAATGAGCGCGCGTCTCTCGATCCTCCAGCCGGGACCGCAGACCAGTGTGCAGGACCTCGGCCGCACCGGCTTCCAGGCGTTCGGCGTGCCGGTCTGCGGCGCGCTCGATCCGGTCGCGCTGCGCCTCGCCAATGCGCTGGTCGGCAATGGTGAAGACGCGGCCGCGCTGGAGATCCGCCTCGCCGGGCCGAGCTTCAAGGTCACCGATGACGTCCTACGTCTCGCCGTAACGGGCGCGGAAGTCTCGATTGAGGTCACCACCGGCGAGGGCACGCGCGGCTACCCCGCCTGGCGCGCCATCGACGTGCCGGCCGGCGCCAGCGTGCGCATCGGCGCGCTGAAGAAGAGCGGCTGCGCCATTCTCGCCGTAGCCGGCGGCATCGATGTTCCGCAGGTGCTGGGCGCCCGCGCCACCGACCTCAAGGGCCGCTTCGGCGGGCATGAGGGCCGCGCGCTGGCGGCCGGCGACACGCTCGCCATTGGCGAGGCGAAGACGGGCGGCCCTTGCCTGGAACTGCCCTCCCCGCCTCCGCTCGGCTTTTCCGGGACCCTGCGCGTCGTACTCGGCCCGCAGCAGGACGCCTTCACCGAGGAAGGGCTGGCCAGCTTCCTCGGCTCGCCTTACCGCGTCTCGCGCGAGGCCGACCGCATGGGCATGCGGCTCGAAGGCCCGGCGCTGGCGTTCCGGGCCGGCGCCGACATCGTCTCCGACGGCATCGCCACCGGCTCGATCCAGGTGCCCGGCTCCGGCCTTCCCATCGTATTGCTCGCCGACCACCAGACCATTGGCGGCTACGCCAAGGTGGCGACGGTGATTTCCACCGATCTGCCCGCCGCCGGACGCCTGCTGCCGGGGGCGGAAATCCGCTTTGAGGCCCTCTCCGTCGCGGAGGCCGAGGAGGCACGCCGCGAGCAGGAACGGGAACTTACTCGCCTGCTGCGCACGCTGTCGCCGGTCCGCGAGGTCGCCGAAATCGACCTGGCGTCGCTCATGGGCGAAAATCTCATCTCCGGCGTCGTCTCAGGCTTGGAAAGCGAGTAACGGCGCGGAGCCGCGGATAGGATTACATGATACTGAAGATAGGAACTCTCGACCGAATCTGACCGGCCATCGCGCGCCGGCCACGGGAACCGACACGGACATGCTCAAGGACTCCTCGGCCGCGCTGGCCAATCCCGACTACCGCCGCAGCCCGGTGCCGCGCTATTTGCAGATTGCCGGCGTCATCCGCCGCCGCATCGAGGACGGCGTGTGGGGACCCAACGAGAAGATCTCGACCCTGCAGGAACTGGAGGCGGAGTTCCGCGTCGCCCGCGTCACCGTCCGCCAGGCGGTGGAAGTGTTGCAGAGCGAGGGCCTGGTCCGCCGCATCCAGGGCAAGGGCACCTTCGTCTCCGGCTCGGTCGAGGAAAAGCGCTGGCTCAAGCTCGACCTGAAATGGCGCTCGCTCGCCGGCACCATCGGCGCCAACGTGCCGCGCTTCCTGCCCGTGCCGAGCAACCCGCCCGCGCCGGCGATCCGGGCGGAGGATGGCGTCGCCGCCCCGCATTACCGCTATCTCGAAAGCGTGCAGTCGCGGCGCGGCCAGCCCTATTCCTTCGCGCGGGTGCATTTCGATGCGCGGCTGTTCGACCTCGCCCCCACCCGCTTCGAGCGCGAACCCACCATCGCCGTCATCGCCACGCTGGAGGAAGCCGGCGATCTGAAGGTGAAGAAGGCGCGCCAGTCCTTCATCGTCGGCACGGTGGAACCGCGCGTGGCGAACCTGCTCGCCATCGGCATCGGTTTCCCCACGGTGGAGGCGCATCTCGTCGTCGTCGACGAGAATGACGTGGTGGTCTACGTCGCCGACATCATCTATCGCGGCGACTGCGTTCAACTGGATATCGACCTGCTGCGCTGAAGCGGAAAGCACGAGTCGCATCAGCGGCTTGCGTGGTGCTTTAAACAGCTTGATTCGGCGACTTGGCGGCGCTTGCGCACAACCTGATTCACCCGCTCAGGCGCCCGAACAGCCGTTTCAACCAGCCTTTGATCATCGCCAGCAACAGCGAGCCGGCATCGAGCGGCGCGCTGGCGCTTGCCGGCGCCTCCCCCTTCAGCGCCGCGTCGAGATTGGCGGCGAAGGCGGCAGTGAGACGCGCCGCGAGGTCGCGGGCGATGGCACCGCGGCTCATCTGCGCCAGCGGCCCCTGCAGCACATAGGCGACCTCGACGCCGACCCGCGTGCCGGCGCCGTCCGCGACCTTCCCCAGCCGATAGCTCAGCCGCGCCTGCACCCGGCTGGCGCTGCGCGTGTCGATGCCGCGGCCATGGATGGTGCCGGACCAGTTCTCGGGATCGGGCACGATGATGCCTGTGCCGCCGAAGGCGGCCTGCATCGGGCCGAGCTTCACCACCATCTCGGCATTGATGCTGCGCCCGTCGGACGGCGCGGCGAGCCGTGCGCCGGGCAGGCAGGCGATGACCCGCGCCGGGTCCTGGAACAGCGCCCAGACTTTTTCACGCGGCGCGGGAACGTCAAATTCCTCAACCAGTTCCACCGGATTGCGCAGCGGCTCCGGCCGGACGTCCACCGCCGCGAGCGGCGCGGCATCGATCACCGGCGCCGGCGCGACGGCGGCGATCCGCGACGGCGTCACCGGCAAGGTGAGCGGCGAGACCTGCACCGGCGGCGCTACCGCGCAGCCGCGCGTCACCACCGGCGCCTCGCCGGCGCGCTCGGCCGCCACCGAACGGATCGCCCTTATGATGCCGGTATAGCCGGTGCAGCGGCACAGATTGCCCGCCAGTTCGTGGCGGATCGCCTCGTCGTCGAGGCCGGGCCGGCGCAGCACGATGTCGCGCGCCATCACCAGCATGCCCGGCGTGCAGAAGCCGCATTGCAGCCCATGCTCGCGCGTGAACGCCGCGCGCAGCCGCGCCATGACGGGATCGTCGGCCAGCCCCTCGATGGTGGTGATCCGCGCCCCGTCCAGCGCGACGGGATAGGCGATGCAGGAGCGCGCCGGCGCGCCGTCGATCAACACGGTGCAGGCGCCGCACACGCCGTGCTCGCAGCCCAGATGCGTGCCGGTCAGCAGCAATTCCTCGCGGACGAAATCGGCGAGGCTCTGGCGCGGCTCGACCGCGCTGTCGATGGCGCGGCCATTGATCTCGATACGGATCGGCTTCATGCGGGCAGGCCCTCGGGCTCGAGCGCGGCGATGGCCTGACGGATCACGGCACGGCGCAGGCGGAAGGTGGCGGGATCATGGGCAAGTCCCGCTTCACGCAGAACTTCATCAGCGTTGTCAGGATGTTGGACGATCCGGCTTGCATCCTGAATCACCAGCTGCCGCGCCTCGGTGGCGCCGATGACGAGGCGATGCACGCCGCGCTCGGGATCGGACAGCACCGCGCACATGGCTTCCGCAAACTCGCCGACCTTGCGGCAGGACTTGCGGTAGCCGAAGCGCGCCGAGGGCGAACGGCACGGCACGAAGACCCCGGTGACGATCTCGCCCTCGGCCAGCGCCGTTTCGAAGGCGCCGAGGATGAAGTCCTCGACCGGCAATTCGCGCCGCCCGTCCGGGCCGGCGAGATGCACCACCGCCCCGAGCGCCATGAGCGTGGTGGGCCAGTCCGCCGCCGGGTCGGCATGGGCGAGGCTGCCGCCGATGGTGCCGCGATTGCGCACCGCGCGATAGGCGATGCCATGGGCGATGCGGGCGAGGAAGCCGGGCGTGGGGTCCGGCACCGCGCCGTCCTCGAACTCGGCATGGGTGATGGCGGCGCCATAGAGGATGCCGCCCGCCCTCTCCTCCACCCGCCGCAGCTCAGGCAGCTTCGCCACATCGACAAGGAGCGAGGGCCGGGCGAGGCGCAGATTGAGCATCGGCCCGAGGCTCTGGCCGCCGGAGATTGGCTTGGCGTTGCCATCGCCCAGCGCGGCGGTGGCCTCGGTCAGGTCGGCGGGACGGAGATAATCGAAACGCGCCGGCTTCACGATGCCGCCCCCGCCCGCGCGGCCTCGACCGCCTCGCGCACCCGGCGCGGCGTCATCGGCGAGAAGGTCAATTCGACGCCGAGATCGGCCAGCGCGTCGTTGATGGCATTGCCGATGGCGGCCGGCGGCGCGATGGCCCCGCCCTCGCCTATGCCCTTCTGTCCGAAGCGGGTGTTCGGCGAGGGCGTTTCCATATGGGCGATGCGCACCTGCGGCATCTCGCCGGCGCCCGGCAGCAGATAATCGGCGAAGGTCGAGGCGAGCGGCTGGCCGTTCTCGTCATAGGCCATCTCCTCATAGAGCGCGGTGCCGATGCCCTGCGCGGTGCCGCCATAGATCTGGCCGTCCACCACCATCGGGTTCAAGAGCACCCCGCCATCCTCGACGATGACGTAATCGAGTATTTCGACTTCCCCGGTGTCCGGCTCGACCGCCACCACGCAGGCATGGCTGGCATAGGAGAAGGTGCCGGTGTCCACCGCGGGCCGATAGCCGGCGACGAGGTCGAGCCCGTCCGGATCGGCATCCGCCGGCAGGTTCTGCGGCGCGCGGTAGAAGGTGAACGCCACTTCGCGGAACGTGACCGAGCCGGAGGGCCCCACCACCCTGGCGTCCTCGATGCGCACGGCTTCGGGGGGCGCCTGCAGCAGATGCGCGCCGATGCGCTTGATGCGTTCCGCCAGCTTCTCGCAGGCGCTTGCCACCGCCCCGCCGGCCATCACCGCTGAGCGCGAGCCCCAGGTGCCGGTGGAATAGGGCGTCATCGCGGTATCGCCATGCACGACGTTCACAAGGTCCGGGTCGATGCCGAGAATTTCGCAGGCGATCTGCGCCAGCGTGGTCTCCATCGACTGGCCGTGGCTCTGGTTGCCGACCCGCACCTCCAGCGTGCCGTCCGGGGTGAGCCGCGCGCCGCACTGCTCGAAGCCCGGCACCATGGGAATGCCCCAGCCATGATAGACCGAGGTGCCGTGCGCGCCCTGCTCGCAATAGGTGGCGTAGCCGATGCCGATGCGCCGGCCGTCCGCCTCGCCGAGCTTCTGGCGGGCACGGACCGCCGCATGGCCGATCATCGCGTGCGCCCGCGTCAGGCTCGCGGGATAGTCGCCCATGTCGAAATCCTTGCCGGTGATGGAGCGGAACGGCATCTGCTCCGGCCGCACCAGATTGGCGAGCCGCACCTCATAAGGGTCTCGGCCGGCGGCGCGGGCGACGGCGTCGATCATCAGCTCCATCGCCGTGCACACGCCGGTGCGGGCGACGCCGCGATAGGGCACGATGGGCGGCTTGTTGGAGCAGACCGAGGTCGCGCGGCAACGATAGGCCGGCAGGTTGTACGGCCCCGGCAGGTTGGAGACGACCTGTGCGCCTTCGAGGCAGGCCGAGAACGGGTAGACCGAATAGGCCCCGGCATCGACATGCGCCACCGCCTCAAGGCCGAGCAGCATGCCGTCCGCGTCGGCATAGGCGGTCATGATGTAATGGTGCTCGCGGCAATTGGCGGCGGCGATCAGGTGCTCGCGCCGGTCCTCCAGCCATTTGACCGGCCGGTCGAGCTTCAAGGCCGCCCAGGAACAGCACACCTCTTCCGGCTGCAACAGCCCCTTCCAGCCGAAACCGCCGCCGACATCCGGCGCCACGACGCGGATCTTGCGCTCGTCCAGCCCGAGGCATTCGGCCAGCCCCGAGCGCACGATGTGCGGCATCTGCGTCGAGGTCCACAGGTGCAGTTGCTCGGTATGCCGCTCATGCACGGCGATGCAGCCCTTGCCCTCCAGCGGCGCCATGCACTGCCGGCTGGTGCGCACCTCGCGCGTCACCTTGATCGGGGCGTCCGCCAGCCGCGCGTCGAAATTCCGGTCGGTCTGCGAGACGAGAAAGGCATTGTCCGGCCAGTCGTCATGGATGCGCGCCGCCTCGGGCGCGACCGCGCGCAGCATGTCGAAATTGGCCGGCAATTCCTCGTAGTCGACAGTGATTTCCTCCGCGAGGTCCTCCGCCTCCGCGCGCGTCTCGGCCAGCACCATCGCCACCGGCTCGCCGACGAAGCGCACCTTGTCGCTGGCCAGCGAGGGCTGGGCGGAGACGCGGAAGCCCGGCAGGCCGGTCTTGGCGAGGATGTCCTTCACGCCCACCATGTCGGCATGGGTGAAGGCGCGGCCCTGCAGATGGGCAGGAATGTGGATCGCCCGTATGCGGGCATGGGCGAGGGTGGAGCGCACGAAGGCGGCTTCCAGCTGGCCCGGAAATCGCATGTCGCCGATGAAGCGTCCGCGTCCCTCAAGGAGGCGGGCATCCTCCTTGCGCGGGATGGACGCGCCGACACCGCGTGCCTTCGCCTTCTGCTCGTCAACAGCGTGCGGGCCGACCATGAACTCCCCCGGCGGAACCACTCATGCGATAAGCTATCTTATTCGGATATAGACATTATCGTACGATATGTGCTGATCTTTGCACAAATAGTATCATTGGCCAATATGCAGGCAAGCGACGTGGAGCGGGAACGATGAAATTCGGTGTTGGCCAGCCCTTCCGGCGCGTCGAGGATATGCGCTTCATCACCGGCACTGGCCGCTTCACCGACGATTTCCGCTATGAGGGCGAGCTCCATGCCGCCGTGGTGCGCGCTCCCGTCGCGCATGGCGTGCTGAACGGCGTGGATGCGAGCATAGCCCGCGAGATGGACGGCGTGCTCGCCGTCTATACCGCGGACGAACTGGTGGCCGACGGCATCGGCTCGCTCCCCGTCATCATCGTGCTCGACCATGCGGAGGGCGGGCGCATGCCGCTGCCCGCACACACGCTGCTGGCCAGCGGCAAGGTCCGCTATCTCGGCGAGCCGGTCGCCTTCGTCGTCGCCACTTCCGCGCGCGCCGCGCTGGAGGCGGCGGAGGCTGTGATGCTCGACATCGAGGACCTGCCGGCCGTGGTCGAGCCGGCGAGCGCGCTGGCCGAGGGTGCACCCGAGCTTTTCGCGGAAGCCCCCGGCAATCTCGCGCTGCACTGGCGGCTGGGCGACGTGGAGGCGGCGGATGCCGCGCTCGCAGCCTCCGACCGCGTGGTCGAGCTGGCGCTGGTCAACAACCGCATCGTCGTCTCCTCAATGGAACCGCGCAACGCCATCGGCCTCTATGACACGGAGAGCGAGAGCTTCACCCTCGTCACCGGCAGCCAGGGCAGCCACATGATCCGCGACTTCATGTTCGAGGGCGTGTTCGGCCTGCCCTCCGCCAAGCTGCGCGTCATCACGCCGGATGTCGGCGGCGGTTTCGGCATGAAGGCGATCCCCTATCCCGAGCAGGCACTGGTGCTCTATGCCGCGCGCAAGCTCGGGCGGCCGGTGCGCTGGCAGTCGAGCCGGGCGGAGGCCTTCCTCTCCGACACGCAGGGCCGCGACAATCAGTCGACCGCCCGGCTCGGGCTCGACGCGGAGGGCCGCTTCACCGCGCTGAAGGTGGAGACGCTGGCGAGCGCCGGCGGCGCGCTCTCGGCCTTCGGCGTCTATTGCCCCACACTGTCCGGCCCGCCCATGGCGCCGGGCGTCTACGACATACCGGTCGTCGCTACCGATGTGCGCATCGCCTACACCAACAACGCGCCGATGGACGCCTATCGCGGCGCCGGGCGGCCGGAAGCGGCCTATCTGATCGAGCGCATCGTCGACAAAGCCGCGCGCGAACTTGGCCTGCCGCCGGAGGAACTGCGCGCGCGCAACATGATCGCGCCCGAGGCCATGCCGCACAAGACGGCGACCGGGGTGAGCTACGATTCCGGCGACTTCGCCCATGTCATGCGCAGCGCGCTGGACAAGGCGGACTGGCACGGCTTTGCAGGGCGCCGGAACAAGGACGATGGCCTCCTGCGCGGCATCGGCCTCGGCTACTACATCGAGCGCACCGGCGTGCCGGGCAAGGAAGGCGCGGCGGTGGAGATCGGCGCCGACGGCCGCGTCACCGTGCATGTCGGCACCCAGTCCACCGGCCAGGGCCACGAGACCACCTATGTGCAGATGACCGCGGAGGCGCTCGGCATCGATCCCGCGCGCATCACGGTGAAGACCGGCGACACCGACCAGCCGATCCCTTCCGCCGGCGGCACGGTCGCCTCGCGCTCCATGGTGCATGGCGGCGGCGCGCTCAAGCTCGCCACCGGCGCGGTGCTGGCCAAGGCGAGCGAAGCGGCGGCAAAGCACCTGGAGGTCGACACGCGCGAGCTGGAATTCGACGACGGCGCCTTCCGCGTGCCGGGCACCAACCGGCATGTCGGCCTGCTCGACATCGCCGCACAGGTCGGCGGGCTGATGGGCGTCGGCGATTTCGAGCAGCTCGCCGGCACCTTCCCTAATGGCGCGCATGTGTGCGAGGTCGCGGTCGACCCGGAAACCGGCGCCATCCGCATAGAGCGCTACACCGTGGTCGACGATTTCGGCCGTACGCTGAATCCGCTGGTGCTGAGCGGGCAGATCCATGGCGGCATCGCGCAAGGCATCGGCCAGGCCATGCTGGAGCGCGTGGTCTACGATGCCGAGAGCGGGCAGTTGCTGTCCGGCTCCTTCATGGATTACGGCCTGCCACGTGCGGACGATCTGCCGTTCTTTTCCGTCGCGACGCAGAACACGCCCTGCACCACCAATCCGCTCGGCATCAAGGGCGCGGGGGAAGCCGGCGCCATCGGCGCACCGCCGGCTTTCGTCAATGCGGTGATCGATGCACTCGCCCCGCTCGGCATCACCGAGCTCGACATGCCGCTGACGCCCTCGCGGGTGTGGGAGGCGATCACGACGGCGCGGGGCTAAGGCACGACCGGCAGCGTCCCCTCCTCCGGCCACCAGCCATCCTCGCGCAGCACGAAGCGCGGGCAGCCATAGGCGGCGCGCACCGGCACGCCCGCCATCGCCGCCACCCAGCGATTGGTCTGCTTCATCGCCACCACCATGCCGGCGACATGCGCTCCCGCACGGGCGAGCAGCCGGCAGGCGGCGATGGCGGTCGCCCCGGTGGAGACGGCGTCGTCCACCAGCACGATGCGCCGGCCTTCAATGAGGGGCAGGAGATTGGGATCCAGCCGCAGCCGCTTGCCGGCCTCGGGGCTGGTGATCGAGGAGACCGGCTCGGAAAGTTCGTCGGCGTACCAGAACTTGCGGGAATAGCCGAGCGGGACATAGCGAGGCTGGCCGAGCCGCTCCGCCACCTCGGCGGCGAAGGCAAGCCCGAGCGTCGGCAGGCCGATGACGATCTGCGCGCCCAGCCCCCTCGCCTCGTTCGCCATCGCCTCCGCCAGCGCCGCGACGACGGCATGCGAGGCCTGGTTGGCGATCAGCGAGGCGACGGCATGCTTGCCGTCCGGCAGGCGGCGTAGCGGCAGGACGAGGATGCGCCCGTCCGGCAACGTGACCGGGTAGCCGAAGCGGTAGGGCGGCGTGGGCGAGAACCGCGCCGGCACCGCGTCATGCAGCTCCTGCCAGTAGGCGAGCGTCGGTTCGGTGAAGTCTTCGGACACCTTTCCGGCCTCAGAGCTCGCCCGCCGCCATCCGTCCCGCCATGAAATCCGCCTGCCGGATGGCGAGGGCGACGATGGTCAGCGTCGGGTTGCAGGCGCCGCCGGTGGCGAAATTCGAGCCGTCGGCGATGAACAGGTTCGGCACCTCCCATGCCCGCCCATTCCCGTCAAGCACGCCGTCCTCGGCCTTGCCCGCCATACGGTTGGAGCCGAGATTGTGGCTGGCGGGATAGGCCGGCGCCTCGACCGAGCGCTTCGCGCCGGCCGCCTTGTGGATCGAAGTCAGCACCTTGTAGCCATGGCTGCGCAGCTTCAGGTCGTTCGGGTGGTCGTCATAATGGATGTTGGCGACCGGCACGCCATAGGCGTCGAGCTCGTCCGTCAGGGTGATGCGGTTGTCCGCCTGCGGCATGTCCTCGCCGGACATGAAGATGCCGGCCATTTTTGAGTATTGCTCGATCACCGAGGCGAAGTCGCGGCCCCACCAGCCGGGGTCCATGAAGGCGGCGGTGGTCGGCAGGCCCATCGAGTTCATCTCGATATAGTAGCCGCCGGCAAAGCCGCGCGAGGGATCGTGGCGCACGAAATCGTCGATCATGCCGCCCATGATCTCGCCGCGATGCATGTGCACCGGCTTGTCGAAGGTCGACCACACGGTCTGGATGAGATGGCGCAGATAATGCCGGCCGACATGGCCGTAGCCATTGGCGAGACCGTCCGGGAAACGCGCGCTCTTCGAATGCAGCAGCAGGCGCGAGGATTCCACGCAATTGCCGGCCAGCACCACCGCCCGCGCCTTCTGGCGCTGGGTGACGCCAGCGCCATCGACGTAGACCACGGCGCAGGCCTTGCCGGCGGCGTCATGCTCGATGAAGACCGCGCGCGCCTGCGGGCGCAATTCCAGCTTGCCCGTCGCGAGGCCACGCGGGATCTCGACATTCAGCGTCGACCAGCGCGAGCCGGTCTTGTCGCCGGTGATGGTGAAACCGTCCTGGATGGTGGCCGGCCGCCCGTCATAGGGCACGCTGTTAATGGCGTGCCGGCCGGTGGAGACATTGAGCCCCAGCGCCTTGGCGCCGGCATACATCACCTTGAAATTGTTGTTGGCGGGAAGACCGGGCAGGCCATTGGTGCGGGTCACGCCCATCTTGGCTTCGGCGAGGTCGTAATAGGGGTTCAGTTCGTCCAGCGTAATCGGCCAGTCGATCAGCGTGGCGCCGGGAATGTCGCCATAGACGGTCTTCGCCCTGAGCTCGTCCTCGATGAAGCGGTAGCAGCAGGCCGACCAGTGCGTGGTGGTGCCGCCCACAACCTGGCAGCTCCAGCTCGGGGTCAGCGGATGGTCCTTGGCGACACGCCACGTGCCGGACGAGGTGCGCTTGTCGAGCCAGGACAGCATCTCGTAGCCGCCCCACTCGTCATTGACGAAGTCGTCGGCGGTGAGGTGCTTGCCGGCTTCCAGCAGCACCACTTTGACGCCGCGCTGGGCCAGCTCGTTGGCGAGCGTGCCGCCGCCCGCGCCGGAACCGATGATGACGACGACGCCATCGTCGTCGAGTTCGTAGGCCGTCATGGAATGTCGCTCCGAAATCAGGACGCAGGGGCTCGCGATCAGACGCCGGACGGCGGATCGGGCAGCCAGTCGAGGTCGTTGAAGCCGCGGTTCACATAGCCGCCGAGATGGACCGACGCGCCTTCATAGCCGAAGGCCTGCCATACCTCGATGTCGTCATAGAGGAAGCGGACGGCCGAGCGCTGGACGAGGCGGAAGGCCGAGGTGCCCTCGACGCCCTTCAGCACCTGCACGCGGTAGCTCTCCGACAGCTCGCGGAAGGGCAGCGGCAAGGCGCCGTCGACGAGGTCGACGAATTCAGCGAACGACTGCGCCGCCGCGGGCGCCTTCGCCGCCATGGCGTCGAAATGGAACACGGTGCGGCGGTAGATGCGCTCGGGCAGCCCGTCATGCGGGTAGAGCGTACGCACCGCCGCGACCAGCGTTTCGGCCGCATGCGCGTCGAACAAAGAGAGCGCACCGACCCAGCTTTCATCCTCCGGCAGGTCCACGGGAGGCGGCAGCTTGGGGTCTTTATGGGCCGTGACGGCGGACATCGTAAGGCTCCTGACAATCCGGCTCGCCGGTGCGAGCGGTGATTTCAATTCCTCTCCCCATTGGGGAGAGGTGGCCCGCGAAGCGGGTCGGTGAGGGGTGACACGATGGCGGAGCATCGAAGGCCCCTCACCCCAGCCCTCTCCCCGACGGGGAGAGGGAGAAGGCAACCGTCATCAACCACCGTGCTCCTTCAGGTGGAACGCGGTCGGCAGATACTTCTTTGGCAGCACGCAGTGGATGCCCTTGTTGAGGTCGACGGTCTGGGTCACGCGAAGGTCCGCGCAGAGCGAGCACAGCGTGTAGGCGTCCTGCGCCGAGAGGCCGGACGCCTCGCGGATCAGCACGATCATGTCGCGCAGGGCTTCCTTGGCGGCGTCGTCGAGGTCGACGTTGAAACCCATGGTGATCCAGCTGTCGGCCGTCTCCGCGCGCGGCGTGGTGAGCTTCATGTCCTTGCGCAGATGGAACTCGAAGGTGCCGGTCAGCGCGGTCTCCAATGCGGTGAGGCACACCTCGCCATCGCCCTGCCGCCCATGACCGTCGCCGACCGAGAACAGCGCGCCCTTGGTGAAAACGGGGAAATAGGTGATGGAGCCGACGCCCAGTTCCTTGTTGTCCATGTTGCCGCCGAACACGCGCGGCTCGGTCGAGGACAGCCGCCCCCATTGCGGCGCCGGCGCCACGCCGAAATTGCCGAAGAAGGGTTCGAGCGGCAGCTCCTGCCCCCACGGCATGGTGGCAACGCCGCGCGCGGCATCGACGGGAATGTGCAGGCGGCGCAGATCCGGGAAATCCTCCGGCAGCGTGCCCCAGAACGGCATCTGGATGTTCCAGCCCCAGTCGGCGCGGAACTTTATGTCCTTCAGCCGAACCTCCAGCACGTCGCCGGGCTCGGCGCCCTCGATGAAGATCGGTCCGGTCAGCATGTGCGGGCCGGGGCCGCGAAAGGTGCTGGCGAACACCTCCGCCTGGCCCGGCACCGGCGTGAAGCCGAGCGCGGGGTCCGGCATGTCCTCGGGTTCGCCGGACAGCGTCTCGATGACCACCGTGTCGCCGGATTTGATCATGAGCGCGGGCGGCAGGCTCGCATCCCACTGGCCCCAGTTCACCGTGCCGGGCTGTGCCGGCAGATAGTGTTCCGCCATCAGAACCTCCTCACCCCTTGACCGCGCCGAGCGTCAGCCCGCGCACGATGTGCCGCTGCAAGACGAAGACCACGGCGAGCACGGGGAGCAGCGCGGTCATGCCGACCACCGCCATCTCGCCCCAGCGGACGCCCTGCGAGGTGATGAGCTTCGGGATGGAGACCGGCAGCGTCTGCACCGCCTTGCCGCCGAGCATGAAGGCGAACAGGAATTCGTTCCACGCGAAGATGAAGCACAGCACGGCAGTCGCCACGATGCCGTTGCGCAAGAGCGGAAACACCACGCGGCGGAAGATCTGCGGACGCGACCAGCCCTCCAGCGCCGCCGCCTCCTCCAATTCCACCGGCAGGTCGCGGCAGAAGGAGCGCAGCACCCAGATGTAGAAGGAAAGGTTGAACGTCATGTAGGCCAGCGTGAGCCCGAGAAAGGTGTCGAGCAGCCCGACCTTGGCGAAGATCAGGTAGAACGGGATGACGAGGCACACGGGCGGGGCCATGCGCGAGCCGAGGATGAACAGGAACAGGTCGTCCTTGGCTCGCATCTCGAAGCGCGCGAAGGCATAGGCCGCCGGCGTGCCGATGATCACCACCAGCGCGGTCGAGACGGTGCAGAGCAGGAACGAAGTCAGCAGGTACCAGTGGAAGCCCTGCGCCAGCACATATTCGAAATGCTCGAGCGTCGGGGTGAACAGGAACTGCGTCGGGCGCGCGAACATGGCGTCGTTCGGCTTCACCATCATCGACGCCATCCAGTAGATCGGAAACAGCACGATGAGGGCGTAGACGACGGTCACGCTGGTCCAGAAATAGCCCTTGGAACCTTCGGGGCGGTCGGCGGCTGCGGCCATGTTTACTCCTCTCCCGTTCAGAGAGCCTGATTTCCGACTCCCTCTCCCCGTCGGGGAGAGGGTTGGGGTGAGGGGCCTTCCACGCTCCGCAAGCGCGAAATCCCCTCACCGACCCGCTGCGCGGGCCACCTCTCCCCATTGGGGAGAGGGAAGAAAGTAAGTCCTCAGAAGGCGTTCAGCTTCTTCTTGGCGATCTGGTAGAAGATCGAGCAGAAGGCGAAGAAGGCGATCCACACCAGCACGGCCAGCGCCGAGGCCTCGCCGATGTTCCAGAACTCGAAGGTCATCTTGTTGGCGAGGATGGACGGCGTCTCGGTGGAGATGCCCGGCCCACCGCCGGTCAGGATGTAGATCGTGTCGAACACCTTGAAGGCGTCGATGAAGCGCAAGAGGCCGATGACCGCGAGCAGCGGCGTCATCATCGGCAGGGTAATGTGGAAGAACATCTGCAAGCTGTTGGCCCCGTCCACCGCGGCGGCGCGATAAGGCCCGAGCGGCAGCGCCTGCAGGCCGGCGAAGAAGGCCAGCATCATGAAGGGTGTCCACTGCCAGATGTCGACGAAGATCAGCGCGTAGAGCGCGTAGTCGGGCGAGGCGAACACCGAGGTGCCGGGCAGAATGTCGAAGCGCTCCAGCACGTTGTAGGACAGGAAGCCCCACGACCCCGCGAGCATGATCTTCCATAAGAGGCCGACGACGATGGGCGCCATCATGGTCGGCATGAACAGCAACGGGATCAGCAGCGAGCGCCCGCGCACATTCTGGTTCAGCACCAGTGCGCCGGCGAGCCCGAGCATGAACTCGATCGGCACAGCGATGACGACGAAGGTGGCCGCCACGCCGATGGAGTTCCAGAAGCGGGCATCCGTGAGCAGCACCGCGTAATTGTCGAAGCCGACGAAGTCGGTGACGCGGCCGAACTTGGCGGCGTGGAAGCTCAGATAGATCGTGTAGATGAACGGCACCAGCGAGACCACGACCAGCATGATCATCGACGGGGCGATGAGCAGATAGGGATACCAGAACCGCTCACGCGGCAAGGGCGCGTCGCGCGCCGGGGTCTCCATTGTCTCGCTGGCACTCGTCATAGAAGATTCCACCGCTCGTTCTTGCACTTATTCCCTCTCCCCGTCGGGGTGAGGCCGCCTTTCATTCCCTCTCCCCATTGGGGAGAGGGTTAGGGTGAGGGGCGAACGGTCGGACACGAAAGAAGACCCCTCACCCCATCCCTCTCCCCCACGGGGAGAGGGAGAAGAAAGTCAGGTCACAGCAGGCACTTGGTGCAGAGCTTGACGAGTTCCGCCTGGCCCTTCTTGGCGCCCTCTTCCGGCGTGATCTTGCCGAGGCCGACCTCCTGCGCGACGCCGCTCATGACGTCGTAGATCTCGTAGAACTTCGGCATCTTCGGCTTGGCCTCGGCGACGTCGAGGGTCGACTTCATCGCAGTGTAGAGCGTCTTGTTGGCCGCGCCGGTGATCGCCGGCAGCGCCCAGGAGGATTCGCGGATCGGCACGCCGCCCTCGCCCAGCGCGATGAGCTTGTCCTGCTGCTTCTTGTCGGCCAGCCATTCCAGGAAGATGAAGGTCGCCTCGGGGCTCTTGGAGGCGGCGCTGATCACCGTCACCGACGGCTCGGCCTCGGCGTAGCGCTCCTTCGAGCCGGCCTTGATCGGGATCGGGCCGTAGACGAACTGGCCCGCGTAGGGCGACACGCCCTTCTTGTCGATGCCGAGCACGAAGTCCGACCAGGCGATGGACTGCGCGGCGATGCCATTGCCCATCACGGTCGGCACATCGACCAGCGAGTATTCGGCGATGCCGGGCGGGGCGAACTTCCACAGCTCGTGCCACATCTTCAGCGCCGCGACGGTCTGCGGCGTGTCGAAATTCGGCTTGCCGTCGGCGTCGATCAGGTTGCCGCCATAGTTCTTGATGAAGTTGTTCCACAGCGTCGGGAAGGTCGAGCCACCCTTGATGCCTTCGAGCACGATGCCGTAGAAATCGCTTTCAAGCGGCTTGCCGGCGAGCGTCGCGCCCTTCTTGCGGGTGAAGAACTCGGCGATGTCGCGCATCTGCTCGATGGTGGTCGCCGGCGCCAGCTCATAGCCGTACTTGGCCTTGAACGCGGCCTTCTCTTCCGGGTTGTTCAGCAGGTCGGCGCGCGCCCAATAGACCTGATTGTAGTTCCAGTTGATGAAGGAATACTGCTTGTCGCCGACGAAGGCGGCGGTCTTGAACGGGTTCTGGATGAAGTCCGCCGTGTCGAGGCCGGGATTGGCCAGCTTCGGGTTCGAGGTGAGGTCGTTCAGCGGGCGGATGACGCCGGCCGAGATCATCGGGCCGAGCTGGAAGCCGTGCAGCATGATCGCGTCATAGTAGCCACGGCCGGACAGCATGTCGGCCTGGCCCTTGTTGATCACCTCGAAATGGTTGAGCAGCTCCCACTCGACCTTGATGCCGGTTTCCTTCTCGAAATCCGGCACGATCTTGGACAGCGTCTCCTGCAGCGGCGTGATCTCGTCGAGCACGCGGATGGTCGTGCCCTTATAGGGCTTTGCCGCCTCGGCGTAGAAGGACGTGTCGTCCGCCTGCGCCGGCACGACGGCGGCCATCAGCCCCGTCGAGGCCGCCAAGGCGGCGGCGAAACACCAGAACCTGCTCTTCATCGCTCTTTCCCTCTGTTTTTGTCGTCAGCGGCTTCTTCAGTTGCCGGGCAGCGCGCGGCCCGTGGTCCCGTCGAAAAGCGTGAGCCCATCGTGCGGGAAAAGCAGTCCGACCTTGCGGCCGATGCCTTCGTTCGCGCCCTCGCTGAGGGCGGAAGCGGTGGCCATTGTGGTCTTGGCCTTGGCGAGCAGCGCCCCGAGATCGAGCGTGACGATGGCGTGCTTGCCGAAGGGCTCGTTGGAATAGATCTCGGCCCCGACCGCGCCCGGCGCATCGGGCGGCGCGAAGCCGATATCGGCTGGCCGCACGCCGAGGATGATGTCCTCGCCCGGCATGCCGGCAGCGGCGAACGACAGCACCGGCGGCAAGGCGAGCCGAATGTCGCGACGGGCGAAATAGAGCGTGCCGCCCTCGCTCCTCAGCTTGCCCTCCACGAGGTTCATCGGCGGGTCGCCGAGCAGCCTGGCCACGCGCGCGCTGGCCGGGCGCTGCCAGATTTCCTCCGGCGTACCGACCTGCTCGACGCGGCCCTGGTCGATCACCACCACCCGGTCGCCGACAGAGAGCGCCTCCATGCCGTCCGGCGTCGACCAGACGCTCGGCGCGCTCTGGCCGGCGAGCCGGCGACGGATTTCGCCACGCAGCTTGTGGCGCAGCTTGGCGTCGAGATGGGAGATCGGCTCGTCGAGCAGATAGAGGTCGGGCGTCTGCACCAGCATCCGTGCCAGCGCCACGCGCTGCTTCTGCCCGCCGGAGAGCGCACCCGGCAGGCGCTCGCCGAGATGGCGGATTTCCAGCAGTTCCAGCACCTCGTCGACCCGCGTGTTTGCCGCCGCCGGGTCGAGCCGGCCGCCGGGCGCCAGCAGCGGCGACAAGGCGTTGCCGCGCACGGTGAGGTGCGGGTAGAGCGCATAGGATTCGAACATCAGCGCCACGCGGCGCTGCTGCGGCGGCACGCCGGCGAGATCGCGCCCGCCGAGCGTGACGGTGCCGGCATCCGGCCGCTCCAGCCCGGCGAGGATGCGGCACAGCGTGGACTTGCCGGCGCCCGAGGGGCCGGTGATGGCGAGCAGTTCGCCCGGCGCCACCTCGATGCCGACCTCATGCAACGCGGCGACGACCTCGCCTTTGCCCTTGGCAAAACTCTTGGAGATGCCGCGCGCCGACAGGCCCGGCATGGCGGACGCGCTCATTGCAGCGCCTCCCGGTTGCGGCCGCTCTCGGCGTCGAACACCAGCAGCTTGGTGACATCGATGCCGAGCGCGACGCGGTCGCCCGCGCGCCAGTGCGAGGGCCCGGCGATTTCGGCCACCAGCTTGCCCACCGCACCGCCAGGAGCCTCCAGCGCGACGGTCAGCACGTCGGCATCGCCGCGTGGCTCGCGATAGACAATGGTGCCGCGCGCCTCACCCGCCTTGTCGGGCGCGCGGACAGCGATGTTCTCCGGGCGGATGCCGGCAACCACGGCGCCGCTGCCCGCAGTCAGCGCCGGCAATCGCGCCGGATCGAGCACGGCCGACCAGCCGGCCCCCATGATGCGCCCAGCCTCCGCGAACTCCGCCGTCATCAGGTTCATCGGCGGCTCGCCGATGAAATTGGCGACGAACAGGTTCGCCGGGCGCTCGTAAAGCTCCTGCGGCGCACCGACCTGCTGCAACACGCCATGGTTCATCACCGCCACGCGGTCGGCCATGGCGATAGCCTCGGTCTGGTCGTGGGTGACGAGGATGGAGGTCACCTGCCGCAGCTTCTGCAGCCGCTTGATCTCGGCGCGCAGCTGCACCTTCTGGTCGGCGTCGAGATGCGACAGAGGCTCGTCGAACAGGATGACTTCCGGGTCGCGCACCAGCGCCCGCCCGATGGCCACGCGCTGCTGGGCGCCGCCGGACAGGCCCTTCACGCCCTGATCCGCCATCTGGCGCAGGCCGAGCAGTTGCAGCACCTCGCCGATGCGCTCGGCTGCCGGCTGGCCGGTGATGCCGCGTACCTTCAGCGGGAAGGCGACGTTCTCCCACACCGTCATCTGCGGGTAGAGCGCGTAGTCCTCGAACACCATGGCAATGTTGCGCTCGCCCGGCGCGAGGCGGGAAACCGGACGCTCACCGAACCAGATCTCGCCCTCGCTGACGCTCTCGATGCCCGCCGCCATCTTCAGCGTGGTCGACTTGCCGCAGCCGGACGGACCGAGCAGGGCAAGCATCTCCCCGGCGTCGCAGGCCAGGTCGAGCTGCCTGACGGCATCGACCTCACCGTAACGCTTGAAGACGGACTCGAAAGCGATGGACGACATCGGGCACTCCGGTAGCTATGCCGATGATCAATCCAAGTTCTGTGCCAAAGTGTGCTGGTGTATAGACACTCTATATCTCTGGTGCCTTGATACCGTTTTGCTGTTATGCTGCTGCTTAAATAAGTGGCCGTTCGGCGGCGGCCTGCCGCGAACGTGAGCGACGGCCTGCGACGCCGCGCCAGCCTCGATATTTAGCCGCGCGCAAGGACACCGCGCGGCTCAGCCGGCTGATCCGGCGGGAAGCAGGCCGGCGCCCTCCAGCAGGCGACGGGTATGCGACGCGGCCCCCAGCAGCCCGAGCCGCGCCACGTCCTCGGGCGTGTCGACATCGAGCGCCAGCCGGGAAAATGCCCCGGCGTCATGGGCGCGCGGCACGATGCCCAGCGCGGCGGCATTGGCCAGATGCGCTTCGAAGCTCGACGGGCCATAGGCGAAGCCGAGCGCATCGGGTGGCGTGGCGACGAGTGCGTTGGTGCCCTGCCCGTCATGGGCGCGCACCAGGCTCACCGCCCTGCCCTTGCCATGCGCGGCCAGCAGGCGGCCGATCTCCCCCGGGGTGGCGGCAGGGATGTCGGAGGGAAGCACCAGCACGCCGCCGCGCTGCTCGGCGGCAAGGCGTGCGGCAGCTTCCGTCACCGCCGCATTGAGGCCGCGCACCTCCTTCTCGAACAGCAGCCGCGCGCCATGCTCGCGCGCCAGCAGTCCGGCCTCGGGATCGGCGGTGACCACCACGATTCCGGCCAGCCCTTCGGCGGCACGCAGCGCCGCCAGCACGTCGCGCAGCATGGCGCCGGCGAGCTGGCGCCGGAACGCGGGCGGGAACGCCCCGGCGAGTCGCTGCTTGGCCAGCGAGAAATCCTTCACCGGCACGACAGCGACGATATCGCGGGCGAGAATATCGCGGGGAAGCCCGCTCACACCGTCCATCCCGTGACGCCGAGAACGAGGCGGGCGAGGCCGATCTTGTCGTCGAGATTGCGCATGAGGGTCGGCCCCACCCGCTTCTCGGCGCCCCCGACCCCGGTCTCGGCATCCGCCTCATCGACCACGAAGACGTCGATCAGCCCGGCATAGTGCTCCGCCACCGTCGCCGCCGACGGCATCAGGCCAAGCTCCGCCATCATCTTGGCGGTCGGCCCCTTCACTGCCTGCCCGGCGATGATCGGCGAAACCGCGATCACCGGGGCGGAAGCCGCGTGCAGCGCTTCCCGCAGGCCCGGCACGGCGCGAATGGGATCGACGCTGAGATAGGGATTGGACGGGCAGATGATGATCGCCGCCAGTGCCGGATCGCTGAGCGCCGCCAATGCGTTAGCTGCGAGCCTCGCTGTCGCGGCGCCGGCGAATTCAAGCGCGCGCACGCGCGGCTCGCAGCGGCGGCGCACGAAATAATGCTGGAAATCCAGCCACCCCTCATCGGTCTCGACGCGGGTGCGGACCGGATCGTCGCTCATCGGCACGATGGCGGACGCGATGCCGAGCCGCCGGCGCAGGCCGTCCGTCACCTCGCTGAGCGTCTCGCCGCCGGCAAGCCGGCGCGTGCGCTCGACATGAATGGCGAGGTCTCCATCGCCGAGCTGGAACCAGGTCTCGCCGCCGATCTGCCCGAGCGCCTGCATGAAATTCCACGTCTCGTCCCGCCGCCCCCAGCCGCGCACGGGGTCGTCGAGCCCCGCCAGCGTGTAGAGCAGCGTGTCTATATCCGGCGAGATATGCAGGCCGAGATGGCGGAAATCATCCCCGGTATTGGCGATGATGGTGAGCTGGCCGGGCGCCAGCACGCGGTCGAGCCCAAGCGCCAGCTTGGCCCCGCCAATGCCGCCCGACAGCGCGACCACCTTGCCGGTCTTCATCGGAAAAGGTCCTCGTTCGCGGGACGGATAAGTGTGCTCGCCGGGCTTCCCGGTGCCGTCCAGTCGAGCCCCCGCACCAATACGGCAGGTATGCCTTCCGCCGCTGGCCCCATCAGCAGCGAGGCGCTCGCGGCGATCTCGTCGGCGAGCGCGATCATCGTCACCTGCAGCGGCCGGCCGAACAGATCCGCCTCGCCGCGCCGGTCGACCAGCGCCGGCAGCCCCGCCGCGCCGATGGCGACGCCTGTCGTGCCCCGCCGCCAGGGTCGGCCGAAACTGTCATTGATGACGACGCCGAAGCGCATGCCCTCGGGGGCGAGGCGCGCGCGCAGCCGCGCAGCACTGGCATCGGGGTTCTCGGGCAGCAGCAGCGCGTAGCCGGGTTCGACGTTGGACTGGTCGATGCCGGCATTGGCCATGATCAGCCCCAGCCGGTGCTCGACGATCAGCACATTCGGCCTTGCCCGCACGACGCGCGCGCTCTCGCGCAGGATGAGTTCAACGAGACGCGGCTCCTTGCCCACTTGCACCGCGAACGCCCTCGCCTCCTCCGAAGGCTCGACGTCCGCGAGCGCAACCCGCCGCCCCTCGGCCTTGGAGACGATCTTCTGCGCCAGCACCAGCACGTCGCCGTCGCGCAGGGCAAGGCTGCTGCGCGCCAGCGCCTCGCCGATCAGCACGGCGAGGTCGTCCCCCGGCGCAACAAGCGGTAACCCTTCCAGCGCGATCAGTTCGATCCGTCCCGACACGCCGCGCGGCCTCAGCCGAAAGCGGCGCGCAGGCGCGGCAGCACGCTCTCGGAATAAAGCCGCAGGAACCGCGCCTGGTCCTCGCCTGGCGCGTGGAAGACGAGGTGATTGAAGCCGAGTTCCACATAGGGGCGGATGCGCTCGACATGCTCGTCCGGGTCGCTGGAGACGATCCAGCGCTTGGCCGCCCTCTCCAGCGGCAGCGCGTCGGCGAGCTTTTCCATCTCCCGCGGGTCCTCCACCGACATCTTCTCCTCCGGCGACAGCGCGAGCGCGCCCCAGTACCGCGTATCCTGCAACGCGCGGGCCTTGTCGGTGTCGAAGGAGACCTTCATCTCGATCATGCGGTCGTAACTGTCGGACGGACGGTCCGCAGCTTCAAGCCCGGCGGCGACATTCGGCAGGAGCGTCTCGCTGTAGAGCTCCCACGGCTTGCCCGAGGTGCAGATGAAGCCGTCGCCGGCGCGGCCGGCGAATTTGGCCACCATGGGCCCGGCCCCGGCGACATAGATCGGCACCGGCGCTTCCGGCCGGTCATAGATGGTGGCGGCCTCGGTGCGGTAGAACTCGCCCTCGAAGCTGACGCGCTCCTCGCTCCAGAGCAGCCTGATGAGCCGCACCGCCTCGCGCAGGCGGGCGAAGCGCTCCTTCATCTCCGGCCACGGCGCACCTGTCGCCGGCACCTCGTTGAGCGACTCGCCGGAGCCGACGCCGAGGATCACCCGGCCGGGGAAAAGCTGGCCGAGCGTGCCGAAGGCCTGCGCCACCATGGAAGGGTGATGGCGGAAAGTCGGGGTGAGCACGCTGGTGCCCATGATAATGCGCGAGGTCGAAGCGCCCACCGCGCCGAGCCAGGGAAACGCCGCCGGCGCGTGCCCGCCGGTGTGCCGCCAGGGCTGGAAATGATCGCTGATGAAGACAGAATCGAAGCCGCGCTTCTCCGCCTCGACGGCGAAACCGAGCAAGGCGCGCGAGTCGAACTGTTCCGCCGAAGCCTTGTAGCCGAGCCTGAGCACCATGGAACTCCCCTACCGAGGCGAGGAGGATAGAATGAGATATATGTGCAGCACAATATGATGAATTATCATTTTATTGCAGCACTCTAACCTCTCACGAAAGCCGAGATGGGGAATTCTCCCCCCGCACGCAACGTAAGTTGGCTTGCCGCCATCGATGCGAAGCCTTATCCGGCAAAGCTTCGGTTTGGCGCAGGGATGGCAATCGGCATGGAGCAGCGTGTGATGGGGCAGCGCGGGGTGGCGGTAATGATCGGCATTACGACCGCCATTCTGGCGGCTGCGGCGCTGCAGCTGGCCAGCGGCATCTTTGCCCCGGTCGCCTTTGCCCTGTTCATCATGGCGCTGGTCTGGCCGCTGCAGAAGTCACTGCAGCGCGTCCTGCCGCAATTGCTGGCCCTGTTCATCACCCTCGCCGTCACCATCGTGGTGCTGCTGGGTCTCGTCTCGCTCACCGTCTGGGGCTTCGGGCGCGCCGCGCAATGGCTGATCGCCAACGCCGCCCGCTTCCAGACGCTGTACATGCAGGGCGCAGGCTGGCTGGAGGGCCACGGCCTCTACGCCGCCGGCACCTTCGTCGAGACCTTCAATGTCGGCTGGCTGATCCGCTTCTTCCAGGGCGTGGCGGCACGGGTGAACGGCATGCTGGGCTTCTCCGTCGTCACCGCGATCTTCGTCATGCTCGGCCTCCTGGAGGTCGACGTCATGCGGCGCAAGCTGGCCGGGGCGGAGGCAGGCGAAGCGGGCCACTCGCTGCTGCGGGCGAGCGAGGAGATCGCGCGCAAGTTCCGCCGCTACATGGTGGTGCGAACGGCGATGAGCTTCTTCACCGGCCTTGCGATCTGGGCCTTCGCCGCCACGGCGGGGCTGGACCTCGCCTTCGCCTGGGGCGTCATCGCCTTCGTGATGAACTACATCCCGTTCATCGGCCCGCTGGTGGCGACGCTGCTGCCGACGCTGTTCGCCGTGGTTCAGTTCGAATCCTGGCAGATGGCGGTCGCCGTCTTCGCCGGCATGAACGTCATCCAGTTCTTCTCCGGCAGCTACATCGAGCCGCGCATCGCCGGCAAGGCGCTGGCGATGTCGCCCTTCATCGTGCTGCTGTCGGTGTTCTTCTGGGCCTTCATGTGGGGCCTGCCGGGGGCGTTCATCGGCGTGCCGCTGGTTATCGCCGCGCTGGTGGTCTGCGACCAGCACGATAGCAGCCGCTGGGTGGCGCGCCTGCTGTCGGGCCAGGCGCCGGCGAAGGACTGAGGGAAGGCGATGGCCATGCTGAGAACGATGCTGCGCAGGCTCAAGCTGCTCATGTGGCTGGCCATTTCGGCCGTGCTGCTGGTGTTCGTCACCTTCATCGGCACCCGCATCTACTTCTCCCAGAGCGGGGCGCCGCTGGAGCCCTGGCACACCTTTGTGCCGCACGAGCTGAGCATCTCCGAACTCGATGAGGCCGACTGGGCGAGCTATCTCGCCGCCGAGGACCGCATCTTTAGGGAGGTGCAGGCCGAGGTGGTGCAGAAGCTCGACGATGAGGAGCGGGTTCCGTCCAATCGCTATTTCTCCGGCAGCGTGGTCTACCCGCCCCGCTTCGCGCAGGACTGGAACCGCTCCTACACGCTCGACCCGCAGGGCGAGAGCCGGGGCGCAGTGGTGATGCTGCACGGGCTGACGGATTCGCCCTACAGCCTGCGCCACATCGCGCAGGACTATCAGGCCGCCGGCTTCGCGGTCGTCGCCCCCCGCCTGCCGGGCCACGGCACCGTGCCGGCCGGGCTGACCGACGTCGAATGGGAAGACTGGCTCGCCGCCACAAGGCTTGCCGTGCGCGAGGCACGGCGCCGCGCCGGGCCGACCGGGCAGGTGCACATTGTCGGCTTCTCCAATGGCGGCGCGCTGGCGCTGAAATACGCGCTCGACGCGCTGGACGATCCGGCCCAGCCGCGCGTCGACCGGCTGATCCTGATCTCGCCGATGATCGGCATCACCAGCTTCGCGCGCTTTGCCGGCCTCGCCGGCCTGCCCGCCTTCCTGCCGGCCTTCGCCAAGGCGGCGTGGCTGTCCGTGCTGCCGGAGTTCAATCCGTTCAAGTACAACTCGTTTCCGGTCAATGGCGCACGCCAGTCGCACCGGCTGACGGTGGCGTTGCAGGAATCGATCTCGCGCCGCGCGGGCCTCGGCGACATTGGTCGCCTGCCGCCGGCGCTGACCTTCCAGTCGGTGATGGACTTCACCGTCTCGACGCGGGCGATCATCACCGCCTTCTATGCGCTGCTGCCGGACAATGGCAGCGAGCTGGTGCTGTTCGACATCAACCGCAACACCAAGCTCGGCCCGCTCCTGCGCGCCACCACCTACGCCGCGCTACAGCGCATGCTGCCCGCCGCGCCGCGCAATTTCCGCACCACCATCGTCACCAACGAGACCGGCAGCGACGAGGTGCTGGAGCGCAGCGTCGCTGCGGGGCAGAGCGAGGAGACCCAGCGCCCGCTCGGCCTGTTCTACCCGCGCGACGTCTATTCGCTGTCGCATGTCGCCCTGCCCTTCCCGGCGAGCGACGGGCTCTATGGCTACGATCCCGACCCGAAGGACGATTTCGGCCTGCAACTCGGCGCCATGGCCATTCGCGGCGAGCGCGGCGCGCTGATCGTCAATCTCGACGCGCTGGTGCGGATGTCGTCCAACCCGTTCTTCCCCTACATGCAGCAGCGTATCGAGGCCGACATCTCCCCGGCTGCGGCACCGACCGCCGCCGAGCCCACCGCCGCGCCGGCCGCAGCGCCGTTGCCGTGACGGTGCCGAACGGCAACGGCGGCGGGAATTCGCTACCCGCGCCCCCTGCCGGAAGCACGCCAAGGCTTGAGCCCGCCGCGGGCTGGCTGTAACCGTGGCGGAAAGACGGGCTGCAACAATCCGGAGTAGCGTAGTGGCGTCCGCAGCAAGTCAGACCCGAGCGGTCCGCTCGGGATGGTCGATGCGACAGCCGTCAATGCCGCGTCCGTGGGTTCGGCTGGCAGCGATCGCGCTTGTCGGCGGTCTCCTCGCCGCCTGTGCCGGGCGTCCGGTCGGCGTGCTCGGCCCGGTCGCGCAGACCGCCGAGGGCGCCTCCAAGGTCAACATGCTGGTGGCGACCACCCGTGCGCCCGCAGCCGACCCGAACGTGCTGTTCACCGGCGAGCGCGGCACCAAGGTATCGCTGACCGCCTTCACCATCTCGATCCCGCCGGACGACCGCCACCAGATCGGCCAGGTGCAGTGGCCGCGCCGGCTGCCGGCCAATCCGGAGACCGACTTCGCCACGGTCAATGTCGATCCCCTGGACGGCGAGCAGGCCGCCAAGAAGTGGCTCGACAGCCACCTTACCCCGAGCGGGCGCGTGCTGATCTTCGTGCACGGCTTCAACAACCGCTTTGAGGACGCGGTCTACCGCTTTGCGCAGATCGTGCATGATTCCGGCGCCGATGCCGCCCCGGTGTTGTTCACCTGGCCTTCGCGCGCCCGCGTGTTCGACTATCTGTTCGACCGCGAGAGCACCATCTTCTCGCGCGACGCCTTCGAGGAAACCGTCTGGCAGATTTCCAGGGATCCGCGCGTGAAGGATGTGACCATCATGGCGCATTCTATGGGCGCGTGGCTCGCCATGGAGGGGCTGCGGCAGATGGCGATCCGGCGCGGCACGCTGCCGGCCAAGATCTCCAACGTGATCCTCGCCTCGCCGGATGTCGATGTCGACGTGTTCGCCACGCAATGGCGCGCGCTGGAAAGCCCCAAGGCCCGCTTCACTTTGTTCGTCTCCAGCGACGACCGTGCCTTGCAGGTCTCGCGCCGCATCGCCGGCGGCGTCGACCGGCTGGGGCAGATCGACCCGCAGCGCTATTATGCCGAGCTGGAGAAGTCCGGCATCGTGGTGATCGACCTCACCGCCATGCGCTCGGGCGACTCGCTCAACCATGGCCGCTTCGCCTCCTCGCCCGAAGTGGTGCAGGCGATCGGCCAGCGGCTGGTCAACGGCCAGACGGTGACGGATTCGGATATCAGCCTGGGCGATCGCATCGGCGTCGCGGCCATGGGCGTCGGCCAGACTGTCGGCGGCGCCGCCGGCCTCGTGATCAGCGCGCCGATCGCGGTCATCGACCCGGCAACGCGGCAGACCTATCAGGGGCAGGTGCAGCAGTTCGGCCGCACGGTGAGCGAGAACGCGCAGGATCCCGCCGCCGACTGAGGCGGCGGGACAGGCGGTCGGTCCTTACCAAGCGCGGACCCAGCGACCCGGCTCGAACACCCACTGGCCGCGGCGCAGCACCCAGCGCGGGCCGACATAATTGAAGCCGCGACGGTTCTCTTCCCAGTGGCCCGGCGTCCACACCCAGCCACGGCGGCCCGCCCAGGCCCAGTGGCCGGGAATCCAGGTGTAGCCCCGGCGCGGAGCCGGGCGCGGCTCGCGACGCGGCCGGGGCGGCGCACCCGGAGGGCCGGCGGGCGGCGGCGGGGCGCCCCATTGGGCGTCGGCGCTCGTCACCAGGGCCACCCCAAGCGGAGCGGCCAGAGCGGCGGCCGCGAGGCCCTTGAACAGCGAACGTCGGGAGATCATCGGGACTTCCTTGCAGCGTGGACGGTCAGCGGGCGAGATAGCCGATGACCGCCGCATTGATGATGTCGATGAAGAAGGCGGAGACGAGCGGCAGAATGATGAAGGCGCGCGGCGCGGCACCATGCGCCTTGGTCACCGCCGTCATGTTGGCGATCGCCGTCGGCGTCGCGCCCAGACTGATGCCGGTGAAGCCGGACGAGAGCACCGCCGCCTCGTAGTTCTTCCCCATGGCGGGAAAGACGACGAAAATGATGTAGGCCACCGCCGCGACCGTCTGCACCGCCAGGACGACCACCAGCGAGGTGCCGAGCCCGCCCAGCGTCCACAGCTGCATGCTCATCAGCGACATGGCAAGGAAGATGTTCAGCGACAGGTCGGACACCAGCGCCAGAGCGCGCGTGCGGGTCGGCCAGATGAGGCGCGGCAGCAGGCGCGGCACGGTGTTGGTCAGCACGATGGCAACCAGCAGGCAGACCACGAATAGCGGCAGCTTCAACGCCACGTCCCCCAGCAATTCGTCGACGATGTAACCGATCAGGATGGCCGCGTTCAGCACCAGCACGGTGCGCAGCAGGCTGACATGGCTGACATCGTCACGCGCACTGTCCTCGCCCCTCTGCGGCAGGCCGACCACGGCGACCTCGACCTTCGGACCCTTCAGATCGTAGCGGGTGATGAGATGGCGCGCGATCGGCCCGCCGACGAGGCTGGCCACCACGAGACCGAGCGTCGCCACGGCGATGCCGACTTCCATCGCGTTCGCCACATGGAAGCGCTCGGCGATGAGCGGCGCCCAGGCGATGGTGGTGCCGTGCCCGCCGATCAGCGAGGCCGAGCCGAGAAACACCGTCAGCCCCTCCGGCAGGTCCAGCAGCGCGACGCTGCCCGCCGCGATGAGGTTCTGCAGGACAAGATAGACCACGGTGAGGATCAGCAGCACCAGCAGCGGCCGCCCGCCGGAGACCAGGTCGTCCAGCCGGGCGTTGAGGCCGATGCCGGTGAAGAAATACAGCAGCAGCATGTCGCGCGCTTCCAGCGCGAAACTGATCTCGATATTGAAGAAGCGATGGGCGATGAGCGTGACCAGCGCCGCCAGCAAGCCACCGGTCACCGCCTCGGGGATGTTGAACGTCCGCAGCGCGGGGATCGCGCGGTTGATGCCCGCCCCGGCGAAGAACACCAGAATGGCGATGGTGAAGGTCAGCAGACCCGGCGTCTGGATGCTCGTCATCGTTCCCCCTGCCTATCCGCCCGGCCCGTCAGGTCAGAACGACCCGACGAACGAGCCGAGCAGGATGACCGCCACCAGCGCGAGAATGGCGCCGACAATTCCGACCATGACGATGTCGAGATAGCTTTCGCGATGCGTTGTGCCGCAGACCGCGAGCAATGTCACCACCGCACCGTTATGCGGCAAGCTGTCCAGCGTGCCGGAGCCGATCACCGCCACGCGGTGCATGAGCGCGGGATCGAGCCCGGTCTCGGCGGCGATCTTCATATAGGTCGGCCCCAGCGCGTCGAGAGCGATGGTGAGGCCGCCCGAGGCCGAGCCGGTCAGCGCGGCCAGCACGTTGGTGGCGAGCGCGAGTGAGACCAGCGGCCCGCCCTCGATGCCGAGCACCCATTCGCGCACCAGCTCGAAGGCCGGCAGCGCCGCGACCACCGCACCGAAGCCCACAAGGCTCGCCACGCTGAACACCGGAAGTACCGAAGCGTTGGCGCCGGCATCCATGGTGGCACGCAGCCCCGGCAGCCGCCGCCAGTTGATGGCGAGCGCGGTAACGATCGCGGCCGTCAGCGCCACCGCCACCGACCATACGCCACCGACGGCCGACAGCGTGGTCGGCCCCCAGCGCTCCTCGGCGAGGTAGGAGACGTCGAGCCGCGGCAGCACCACCAGCGACATCAAAAGGTTCACCACCACCACGACCACCAGCGGCAGCGCCGCCAGCGCGATGGGCGGCGCGCTGAAGGCGTGCATGCCGTTGTGGATTTCGGCCGGGTCGAACTCGTGAGCCGTGGTGGCGCGCTCGCGCACGATTGGATCCTCGGCGGCGGCATCCACCGGGGCAGCTGCGTCCTCGGGGCCGAAGCCCTCGCCGGCCAGCCGGGCCTTGCCCTCGGCGCGCCCCAGCCACCACAGGCCGAAGGCGAGCATGATCGCCGAGGCGACGATGCCAAGGCCGGGCGCGGCAAAGGGCGTGGTGCCGAAGAACGGCATCGGGATCGCGTTCTGGATCGAGGGGGTGCCGGGCAGCGCCGACATGGTGAAGGTCGAGGTGCCGAGCGCAATGGCGGCGGGCATCAGCCGGCGCGGGATGCCAGCGGCGCGGAACAGCGCGAGGCCCATCGGCGCGATGACGAAGAAGGCGACGAACAGGCTGACGCCGCCATAGGTGACGAGGGCGCCGGCCAGCACCACGGCCAGCATGGCGCGCCGGGCGCCGAGCTTCCCGGTCATGAAGTCGGCAATGGCCGTCACCGAGCCGCTGTCGTCCATGATCTTGCCGAACAGCGCGCCGAGCAGGAACAGCGGGAAGAACTGGGCGACGAAGCGCGCGGCGCTGCCCATGAAGGTCTGCGTCCAGTGCGCCAGCAGCGGCTCGCCGGCGAAGGCCGCGGCGATCAGCGCGGCGATCGGCGCCAGCAGCAGCACGCTCCAGCCGCGAAAGGCGAGAGCGACGAGAAGGCCGAGGCCGACCAGAATGCCGATGAGACCCATGGCGTGCTCAGGGCTCCCTGTCAGATGCCGTCGATAAGCTGGTCAATGTCGAGCGTCGAGCGCTTGCCGAGGTCGTCGCCATGCGCGTCGAGGAAGGCTTGCGCGGAGGCGCGCCCCTCGTCGCGCAGCATGCTGAGGAAGTCCCACTCGGCATTGAGCTTGGAGGAATAGCCCAGCGTTCCCATCACATTGTTGGGCACCATGTGGATGCGCATCTTGGCCCATTGCGCGCCCTCGGTGTCGCCGGGGTCGGCGACCTTGCGCATCAGCGCCATCATGCGCAGCTCCTTCAGCAGTACGGCGTTGAAGGAGACTTCGTTCAGCCGGTTGAGGATTTCGCGGGCGTTGCTCGGCGTACCCTCGCGCTCCACCGGGTTGATCGGGATCAGGATGGTGTCGTCCGAATCCAGCTCGCGCACCAGCGGCGTCATGGTCGGGTTGCCCGAATAGCCGCCGTCCCAATAGGGCTCGCCATCGATCTCCACCGCCTGGAACAGCGTCGGCAGGCAGGCGGAGGCGAGCAGCACATCGGGCGAGAGGTCGGCATTGCGGAACACCTTGCCCCGGCCGGTGCGCACGCTGGTGGCGGTGATGAACAGCTTGATCGGCGAGGTCTTCACCAGATCGAAGTCGATCACCTCTTCCAGAATGGATTGCAGCGGATTGCCGCCGCCGGGATTGAGGTCATAGGGCGAGACCAGCCGCGACATCAGGTCCATGGCGACGAACAGCGGCGAATTGTCGAGCGTCCAGCGCCCGAGCAGCTTGTCCATCGGGCCGCGCTGGAACGGGCTGAAGCGCGCCGCCTCGGACACCTTGGTCCAGAATCTGGCCAGCGCCGTGCGCGCCTCCTCGGCGCCGCCCTTGGCATAGCCGAAACTCATCACCGCCGCGTTCATCGCGCCGGCCGAGGTGCCGGAAACGCCGTCGATCTGCAGCCACGGCTCCTCAAGGAAACGGTCCAGCACCCCCCAGGTAAAGGCGCCGTGCGAGCCGCCGCCCTGCAAGGCGAGGTCGATCAATACGGGCGCGCGCAACGGAGCCGAAGCCGAAGCCGAAGCCTTGGCCGGCGCCGAGGGCTCCGCCCCGGTGGCTGCCGCATCAGTCGCCTTGGGCGTGCCCTTGCGTGATCTGGCCGGTGGCTTGGCCGGCGGCTTGGCCGTGGTGCTGCTGGACATTGCGCTCCGCCCGTCACCGTGAAACCGATCGGCACGATAGCACCCTAGCGTCGAAGAATGACAGCGGGATTGCCCTAATGCCTTGGGCGAACGGGCTCGCGTCTTCGTGGCTGCAATTCCACTTGGGAAAGGCGTATGATGCCACCAATCGCCGGGCAAAGAACGACCCGACGGAGCCCGGGAGGTTGTCATGCATCGCCGCATTCGCCTGATTTTCGCGATTGCCCTGTTCTCCGCACTTGCGGTCACCGCCGCCGCCGCGCAGGAACCGGGCGCCGACGCCAGCTGGAACGCACTCAAGCCGGACGTGTTCGGCGAGCGCGCCATCCGCGAGGCAAGCCCGCTCATCCAACTCACCGCCCCCACCCGCGCCGAGGACGCCGCCATGACGCCGGTGTCGGTCGAGGTGCTGCTGCCGGAGGGCGATGCCCGCACGATCCGCAAGCTGACGCTGATCGTCGACGAGAACCCCGCCCCCGTCGCCGCCACCTTCACCTTCGGCGGCGCGCGGCACGATGTGACGCTCGGCACGCGGCTGCGGGTGAACAGCTACTCCTATGTCCGCGCCATCGCCGAACTCTCTGACGGCGAGTTGCACATGGGCGCGCGCTTCGTGAAGGCTTCCGGCGGCTGCTCGGCGCCGGCGATGAAGGACGAGGAAGCCGCGCTCAACAATATCGGCCAGATGAAGCTGCGCCTGGTCAATGACGGGCAGATGGGCGATGCCACCAAGGCGAACCGCGTCTCGCAGATCCAGCTGATGATCCGGCACCCGAACTATTCCGGATTGCAGATGGACCAGATCACGCGGGCCTATATCCCGGCGAAATTCGTCGACGCCATCGAGGTGAAGCAGGGCGACGAGCTGGTGTTCTCGATGGAGGGCGGCATCTCGCTGAGCGAGGATCCGGCGATCCAGTTCTCCTACGAACCGAGCGGCAAGCCGATCCATGTCGATGCCGCCGACACCGACGGGCGCAAGTTCGAGGGTGCGCTGAAGCCGGCGGGGTGAGTACACCCCCTATCTATCGTCATCCCGGACGCGCCGCAGGCGCGATCCGGGATCGCGTGACATTCCGGCAGACGATCCCGGCTCTGCGCGCCTGCGGCGCTACGGCCGGGATGACGGATTGTGAGGGAAGGGCCTCAATAGAAGCACGTCACCTCGGCCTCGGCCTGCGCGCGGCGCAGGTCCGCCACCATGTCACGGAACATGGCGGTCGAGCGGAACACTTCGGCAGCCTGACCGGCCACCTGTCCCATGCTGAGGATGGTCTCGGCCTCCTCGTACTTGTGGTAGGGCAGGATGGTGGCGATGGTGTCGATGGAGCAGGAGCACTTCTCCAGCGCCTGCCGTGTCTGTCCGTTCGCCGCCATGCAGCCGAACACATAGTCGGCCCGCGCCACCGTCGGGTAATCGTTCACCAGCCCGGCATCGGGCGCGACCGGGGCCGGCCTGCTGACGCCGGCGGCCACCGGAGCCATGGTCGAGGACGCGCCCGTCCCCGCATCCTGCGCGGCCGCCGCGCCGGTGCCGACGACCAGCGCCAGCAACACCCCGGCAAGCCTGTGCCTGTGTTGAGCCATGGGATTTCCTCCTTCACCGCTTCTGCGTGCGGCCTGTCCTGGTCGACGTGTCCTGTGCCGCCTATTTCGCCGCGCCGGGCGCGGTGGCGCCGGTCAGCGTGAGGCTGGTCTCGATGATGTTCGACGCGCCATCCTTGGCGGGGGTGACGACGCGGACGGCATAGAGCCCGCCCGGCACGTCATTCGAGAAGATGAACTCGTAGCTGCGGGCGGCAAGCTCCAGCAACTTGTCTTTGTTCGGGTCCTCGGCGAAGGGCCGCATGGTCATCTTCCAGCCCTCCACCTCCTTGCCATTGAAGGAGAAGCGCGTCGGCTCCACCGTGCTGGTCGCCAGATGCTCGCGCACGCGGTTGCGCAAATAGAACGGGCTGCCCTTGCTGAGCTGCGCCAGCTCGCGCACGTCGCGCTCCAGCAGCACCAGCGCGATCGGATTGCCGTTCTGTGTCGGGAAGGGCCCCGCCTCGCCGATACGGTCGCCGCGATGGATCTCCACATCGGCCACGCGCTTGGCCGGATCGCTCGGCTCGGCCTCGACCTTCATCGCCAGCGTCTCGTCGAAGCTCTCGCCGAGCTTCTCCTCGCTGGTGACGTGCTTGTAGGCGTAGTTCAGCGTGGTGCCCGGCGCCAATTGCGGCAGATAGGCGGTGTCGAAGAAAAGCTCGGTTGCCGAGGGTGCCGCGAGGGCGACCGTGGACAACAGGACGGCGGCAACGAAACTCGCCACGCGCAGCATGGGCGATACTCCTGATCTTGATCTCAAATCGCCCGGTCCGGCACCGCATAGCGCCGGTAGTCGTAGGGAACCTCGTCAGTGGCGGCATCCGCCTCGGCGAGGGCCAGCAGATGCGCGTGCAGCGGCGACTTGTGGCAGGCCGGATCGGTGGCGGCGGCGTCGCCGGCGATCGCCATCGCCTGGCAGCGGCAGCCGCCCCAGTCCTTCTCCTTGCGCTCGCAGCTCTTGCACAGGTCCGGCATCCAGTCGGTGCCGCGAAAGGCGTTGAAGGACGGCGCGTTCAGCCACACATCCTCGAGCGAGTGCTCGCGCACGTTCCAGAAATCGAGGTTGGGAATGGTCTCGGCCGCGTGGCACGGCAGCACCTTGCCGGATGGCGTGACGTTGAGCGACTGCCGGCCCCAGCCATTCATGCACGGCTTGGGGTATTTGGCGTAATAGTCCGGCACCACCGCGTCGATGGTGAGCCGGCCTTTCAGCCGCACGCGGGCTTCCTCCACCACGTCGAGCGCCCAGAACACCTGATCGCGGGTCGGCATCAGCGCGCCGCGGTTGCGCAGCGCCCAGCCATAATATTGCGAATGGGCGATCTCGATGCGCTTGGCGTCGAGGCTGAGCGCCAGCTCGATGAAATCCGGGATCTGGTGGATATTGGCCCGGTGCACCACCGAATTGATGGTGAGCGGCAGGCCGAGGCGCCGCACCTCGCGGGCGACGGCGAGCTTGCGCTCATGCGCGCCGCGGAAGTTCGACACCTTGTCGGTCACTTCCACGCTCGCGCCCTGGAAGGAAAGCTGGACGTGGTCGATCCCGGCCTCGGAAATCGCCGCCAGCCGCTCCGGGGTGACGCCGACACCGGCGGTGATGAGGTTGGTGTACAGCCCGACCTCGACGCAGTGGCGGATCATCTCCTCCAGGTCGCGCCGCGCGGTGGGCTCGCCGCCGGACAGGTGCACCTGAAGCACGCCGAGCTTGGCAGCCTCCGAGAAGACACGCAGCCAGGTCTGCGTATCCAATTCGACATTGCGGCGGTCGAGATCGACCGGGTTCGAGCAATAGGGGCATTGCAGCGGGCAGCGATGGGTCAGTTCCGCCAGCATGCCATAGGGCGCGGGCGGGGCCGGACGGGCCAGCGGCGGGCTCAGAGGCTGGGCGACCACGTTCATGATGCCGCGTCCCCGATGATCGGCGCCGTAACCTCGATCATGCCCTTCTCGGCCAGGCCGCCGAGAAAAGCGTCGACATCGGTGGCGACACGCGCGCGCTCGACGACGAAGGTGGTCGCCAGTTCGTCGACGATGGCGTCGATGGAACGCACGCCGTCCACCTTCTTCAGAATCTCCACCGCCACCGGATCGGGATTGAGCACCCGCTCGGGCGCCAGCAGCACCCATTGCCCGCGCGCCTCGTCGTGGCGCAGGCGCACGCCGCGCGCGAGCTTGGGGATGCCGGTGGCGAGAAGTGCGGTCATTGCGTTCCCTTCGGCACGAAGGCTCCGGGATAGGCCATCTTCGGGTCGACATAGGCGAAATAGAGCGCGTCGAGCTGCACCCAGAGCACGTCGCACTTGAACTCCAGCGCGCGGATTGCCGCGTCCTGCTGTTCCGGCGTGCGGGCGTTGCGCTTCACATAGTCCAGCGCGAAGTCGGCATCGCGCGGCGCCTCGGTCAACCGGTTCTCGAAATAGGCCAGCGTCTCCTTGGAGACGAAATCATAGTTCTTCAGCATGCCGGCGACACGCTCGCCGATGATGCCGGGGGAAAACATTTCGGTGAGCGAGGAGGCGATGGCCTCCAAGAGGGTCTTCTCGCGCACGAAATGCACATAGGCGTCCACCGCGAAGCGGGTGGCCGGCAGGAGGCCGCGCAGCGAGGTGACATAGTCGCGATCGAGGTGGACCCCGTCGGTCAGCTTCAGCCAGCGGGCGATGCCGCCCTCGCCTTCATGGTTGCCGTCATGGTCGATGATGCGCTGGCGCCAGGCGCGGCGCAGTTCCGGCTCGTCCATGCGGGCGAGGATCGAGGAATCCTTCACCGGGATCATCGCCTGGTAGTAGTAGCGGTTCAGCGCCCAGGCCTGCACCTGGCCGAAATCGAGCTTGCCGTCATGCAGCAGGCGATGGAACGGGTGGAGGTTGTGATAGCGGCGCTTGCCGACATCGCGCAGGCGCGCCTCCAGTTCATCGGGCGACAGCAGCGTGGTCATAGTACGATCTCCATCCCGTCTTCGGCGATTTCCCACCCGGCCCGGTTTGCCGCGACGCGCTCGGGCGAGCCATCGATCAGCACCGGGTTTGTATTATTGATGTGCACGTAGATGCGTCGGCCGATATCGAGCCCGGCGAGCGCCGCCAGCGACCCTTCCCCGCCCGACATGCTCATATGGCCCATGCGGCGGCCGGTCTTGCTGCCGACGCCGGCCAGCGCCATCTCGTCGTCGCGCCACAGCGTGCCGTCGAAGAACACCGCGTCGGCGCCCTGCAACCGGTCGCGCAGCGCATTGGTCATGGTGGCGCAGCCGGGGATGAACAGCACGCGGGCGCCGCCCGCCGTGAGTTCGACGCCGATGGTCTGCTCGCCCTCGCGGTCGGTCACCAACCCGCCGGTATCGGCCTCCTCGCGCGTTTCGAGATAGAGCGCGATCTTGCCCGGCACCGGGAAGATGGTAGCGCTCACGCCCTCCACCAGTTCGAAGGAGGTTCCCAGCGCGACAGGCCGGCGCTCGACGATCGTATCCGCCAGAACGTCGAACACGCTGTTCGCGCGCAGCACGTCATGAATGCCGGATGTGGCGAAGAGCCGGAAAGGCTGCGCCTCGCGCAGGCTGAGCAGGCCGGCGACATGGTCGATGTCGGCATTGGTCAGCAGCACGGAGGCCACCGGCGACTGCCGGCGGCCTCCTCGCGGATGCAGTGCCGGCACAGCTTGAATCTGCGACAGGATTTCCGGTGCGCAGTTCACCAATGCCCACCGCTCGCCATCCGCGCTGACCGCGACGGAGGTCTGAGTCCGACGACGGACACGGGGATCATTGTCCCAGGCGAGGGTGCAAACCGGACATCGGCAGTTCCATTGGGGGAATCCCCCTCCGGCTGCCGAGCCGAGCACAACGAGACGCAGGCGGGAGGCGGAGTTGAGCATTTCTAGCGCCGCTTCCGCTCCTGCCTACTTCTCACGGCTCAGAAGTCAGCCGGATAATAGGCGTTGACTTCCATGCCGACGCAGACTTCGACGATACGCGGAGTGGTCCAGGCCATAACTTCCTCCTCGATTTTCCGCTTCCATTTACTTCATAAGAAGCTCATAAGAAGCCGTTGATTATGCGGAACTTTTCCCGCATCAGTAATGTGGAGTTTATCTCTACGCCCGTCAAGCAAAGCATGATCACATATTCGGTGGCGTACATTATGCCAGCGCTAAGCTTGACCTTTTCAGAAGCAAGCCTTCACGCCGGCGCCGGTTCGAACATGAAGCCGCGCCCGCGCACCGTCACGATGAGGTGACCGCCCTCCGGCGTCGCCTCGGCGAGCTTGTGGCGGAGATAGCCGACATAGACGTCCACAACATTCAGCGACGCCCCGCCATGACCGGCCCACAGCGCGGCGAAGATGTCGGCGCGCGCCAGCGGCTCCCCGGCATGGCGCATCAGCAGCGCCAGCAGTTCCACCTCGCGCTCGGTCAGGCGCACGCGCGTACCGGAGAGCTGCGCCTGCCGCGTGTCGAGATCCAGCGACACCGGCCCGACATCCAGCACGCGCGGCTCGCCATCCCCGTTGCTGCGGCGCAGGGCCTGCACCTTCACCCGCGCCAGCAATTCCTCGAAGGCGAAGGGCTTGACGATGTAGTCGTCGGCACCGGCGAGCAGCCCCTCGGTGCGCTCGTTCACGCTGGAGCGGGCTGACAGCATGATGATCGGCGCCGTCTGCCCGCCGGCCCGCAGCGCCTTGCACACCTCGATACCGGACCGGCCGGGCAGCATCACATCGAGGATGATGGCTTCCAGCGCCTTGCCATTGGCGGCGCGCAGCGCCTCGTCGCCATCCCCGACCAGCTCGACCTGGTAGCTCTCGGACGCGAAGCCGCGCCGGAGCAGGGAGCCGATGTCGGGATCGTCCTCCACGATGAGAATCGTCATTGCGCCGCCTCCACGGTGATGTCCGGGATCGGGGCGGGAAAGCGCAGCGCCACACAGGTGCCGGACTCCTCGCCTCTCCCCTCCCCGGTACTGCTTGTTATGTCTATCCGACCGCCATGCCGGTCGACGATCCATTTGGCAAGGGCCAGCCCGATGCCGAAGCCGGTTCCCTCGCGCGAGCCGCCCGCGCCGCGCCAGAAGCGCTCGAACACATGCGGCAGATCGTCGGCGGGAATGCCCGAACCATGGTCGCGCACGCGCAGCACGACGTCCGCCCCCTCGCGCTGCGCCTCGATCCGCACCGCGGTGTTCGGCGTGGAATGGCGGACCGCGTTGCCTACCAGGCCGTCGATGGTCTGGCGCAGCCAGTCGCGGTCAGCCTCCAGCGCGAGGTCGGGCGAGGCGCAGGCCACCTCGATGGCGAGCCCTGCCGCGCGGGCGACCGGCAGCATGCTCTCGCGCACCTCGTCGAGCAGCTCGGGAACCAGGAACAGCGAGCGCTCCAGCTCGATCTGGCCGCTTTCCGAGCGGGCGATGCGCAGCAGGTCCTCCACCCGCCGGTGCAGCTTGCGGGCGCGGTTCTGGATGACCATCAGCGCGGCACGCAAATCATCTTCGCTGGCCCGTCCGCCGCGCAGGGTGATCTCGGCCTCGCCGAGGATGACGGTCAGCGGCGTGCGCAGCTCGTGGCTGACATCGGTGAAGAAGCGCCGGCGGGCGAGATCGACGCTCTCCAGCCGCGTATTGGCGGCGCGCAGCTCGGCGGTGCGGGCGTCGACGATCTCCTGGAGGTGCCTCTGGTCGGCGATGAGCCGCCCCTCGCGCCGCGCCAGATGCGCCGCCATGCGGTTGAAGCGCGCCATGGCGAGGCTGAGTTCATCATGCCCCT
The DNA here is from genome assembly GCF_049445835.1 of Ancylobacter sp. VNQ12. Lineage (NCBI taxonomy): Bacteria > Pseudomonadati > Pseudomonadota > Alphaproteobacteria > Hyphomicrobiales > Xanthobacteraceae > Ancylobacter > Ancylobacter sp. VNQ12. Next base: position 251,449 of record NZ_JBMSDU010000004.1, read on the forward strand.
CGACGGTGAGGCGGGTATCGGAACGCCCCTGCGAGATGGCCGAGGCGGCGCGGGCGACATCCGTCACCCGGCGGATCAGCGAGCGGCCGAGCAGCTGGTACAGAAGTATGGCGACCAGCGCGGCCATCGCCACGCCGGCGAGCCCCCAGCGGATCGCCTGCTCCCGCAGATCGTGCATTGCAGACTGCGCGGCGCGCGCGGCGGCGCGCTCCTCCTCCATCGCCTGGCTGAGCGGCGCGCCGAAGCCGGCGGCGAACACGTCGAGCGCCACCCGTATCGCCATGGTGGGATCGGGCTGGAGCAGCGCCGCCTCGACCTGCCGGTCGAGCACCTCGAACTGCGCGCGAAGACGCGCCACGGTGCGGCTGCGCGCGGCGAGCAGCGTGCTCTGTTCCTCGTCCTGCGAGCGCTCGACATCGATGCCGAGCGTGTTCTCGAACAGGTGGAACCCGGCCAGCGTGCCCTGGCGCGCGGTCTTGAGCGCAGCGCGCGCGCGCTCGCCCGGCTGCTGGGCCGACTGCAGGGCGACCATCGCATAATCGCCGATGCGCCCGGACATGCCCGACAGAAGTTCGAGCCGGTTCTGCGCCGACACCAGCCGGTCGAGCTCACCATTGGCTTTGCCGAGCACGACGACGATCAATACCGCCGACGCCGCCGTGACCAGCACCGCGACCGCCAGCAGAAGCGCCATGCGCGCCCTGAGCGAAGAGAAAGAAACGCGCCCCATCCAGTCTTCCCGAAAACGGCGGCCGAAGGCCCCCGCGGGAATGATCCCATGGACCGCACCCGCGCGCACGCTGCGACGCAGCAGAGCGGCGGGACAGTTCAGGCAAAAGCGGCGGCTAAATGTCCCGGCCGGCGACGCCCGGAGAGGCACACCGCCATTTCAGCACCTTCCATTTCGGGTGGGTCTCGCTCCACTCCGCAATGGTGGGCATGGCCGTCATCAGGCACTGCATGGGCACCTGCAGCTTCTCGACGCTGACCGACAGCGCCTCCTCCCGGCAGGTGCCGGGGCTGGCAACAAGGCAGATAGAGAGAATGAGTTCCATGAATGCTCCCTTTGGCGTGCGACCAAAGCGTCTCCCGCGGTTGCCTCCTCGTCCCGGTCTTGTACGTCGGTCCAGCCGACTTGGATCTCCTTCCCCAAGAAGATGCTGCAACGCAGCAAATTTGGTGCCAGCTTGTGCGCGACCGCATGGGCGGTCAACCTCCGGCTGCAATATCTTAGAGGTCGCCGCGCATCAGGGCGAGCCCCACCACCAACTGCCTAACAGTTCATCATGCCACGTTCTTCCGCATCCGCCCGCCACAGGCAGCGGCCTTTTGGCGCGCCGGCCGCGAAAGCGTTGGCAAGCCAGATCGATGGCGAAGAATCCCTTGCAGTTAAAGGCGAAGCGAGCCTAGTCTCTCGCCCGTAACGTGTCTGGTCGCGCTATCGGGCCAACCGGTTTGGTGTCCCCAAACGCTGCAACAAAGATAGCCGGGACATTAGAGAGGAACGCCCCGTTCCTTTTTCATGAAACCCCGTTCTGGGAGGATTTAGATGGCCAAGATCAACAAGGTACTGATTGGTGAGTCGCTCGTCGGTGACGGCAACGAAGTAGCGCATATCGATCTCATCATCGGACCGCGTGGCTCCGCGGCGGAAAGCGCGTTCCTCAATGCGCTGACGAACAACAAGGACGGCTTCACCTCGCTGCTCGCGGTGGTGACCCCGAACCTGCTCGCCAAGCCGAACACCATCCTGTTCAACAAGGTCACCATCAAGGACGCCCGCCAGGCGGTCCAGATGTTCGGCCCTGCGCAGTATGCGGTCGCCAAGGCGGTCGTGGACAGCGTCGCCGAAGGCGTGATCCCCGAGGCGGAAGCCGACGACCTGTTCATCTCGGTCGGCGTGTTCATCCACTGGGAAGCCGCTGACGACGCCAAGATCCAGCAGTTCAACTACGAGGCCACCAAGCAGGCGCTCAAGCGCGCCGTCGACGGCGAGCCCTCGATCAAGGAAGTGCTCGCGAAGGCCGGCGCCGCCAAGCATCCGTTCGCCGCTTAGATCGGAAGCAACCCTGGGCAGACAACACCACCGCCCGCGGCCCGTCAGTATCCGAAGGGCCTGCTCCAGCGGTTGGCGGCGATATTTCTCGATAAGTGAGGGCCCTTAGCCCCTCGCTTTCGCGACGGAGACGGCGGCGCAAGCCGCCCGATCACCGAGACGCCGACTTCCCGAAGCCCGGAGCCTCGTGCTCCGGGCTTTTTCATTGTGGGATGCGCGCAGCAAACGTCCTCCCGGACGGACGGCCTACGCCTGAGGCTCCCCGCGCTCATCGCTCGCGACGTGCACCGGCGTCCCCTCCAGCCGCACGATGCGGCTCGCCAGTTCCGCCGCCTCGCGGCTGTCATGGGTGACGAACATCACCGTTGCCGGCCGGCGCGCCAGCAGCCGCCGCAGCAGATCCCTGAGCCGGCTCGCGGTCGCCTCGTCCAGCGAGGTGAAGGGCTCGTCCATCAGCAAGATGTCTGGCTCGACGGCGAAGGCGCGGGCCAGCGCCACCCGCCGCTGCTGGCCAAGCGACAGTCGCTCGGGAAAGGCACCCGCGTACTCGCCAAGTTCCACCTCGCGCAGCATGTTGAGCGCCGCCGCCCGGCCCGCTTCGCCCGCTGGCAGCACCAGCGCGACATTGTCGAGCACGCTGCGCCAGGGCAGCAGACGCGGATTCTGGAAGGCGTAGGCGATGCGAGGCTGGGGCGGCTCGAAGCGCACGCTGCCGCGATAATCGGCGTCGAGCCCGGCGACGATGTTCAGCAGCGTCGTCTTGCCGAGGCCCGAGGGGCCGAGCAGCGCCAGGAACTCGCCCCCTGCCACATCGAGGCGAAAGCCGTGAAAAATCTCCCGTGCCGGCGAGCCCGGCTGCGCGGGGTAGGTCTTGTCCGAAATCTCGACGGTGATCGCGCTCATCGCCGCCACCCGCCGGCCCAGCGCTCCCAGGGCTGCATGATGCCGATCTCGATCGCCTGCACCACCACGGTGAAGGCCAGCGCATAGGCCAGCACCAGCGCGACGTCGAACATCTGGAACGCCGTCTGCAATTCGAAGCCGACGCCGTTGGAGCGCCCGAGCAGTTCGACCACCAGCACGATCTTCCAGGTCAGCGCGAGGCCCGAGCGGGCGCTGGCGGCGAAGAACGGCACCAGCTGCGGCAGGGTGACATGGCGCAGCGTCTTCCAGCGCCCGAAGCGGTAGACCCGCGCCATCTCGTCGAGGTCGCGCGACAGCGCCGCCGCGCCCTCGCGCATGGTCACCGCCACATTGGGGATCTTGTTGATCGACACCGCGGTGATCGCCGCCGCCTCGGTGAGGCCGAACCAGACATAGCAGAGGATGATGATCACCAGCGCCGGCAGGTTGAGCAGCACCACCACCCACGGGCCGAACAGGTCGTTCAGCCGCGGTGCGCGCCCGAGCAATATGCCCACCGCCGAGCCGACCAGCATGGCGATGAAAAAGCTCGCCGCCACCCGCGCCAGCGTGATGGCAATATTGCGCTGGAGCGCGCCGCCCTCCGCCGCCCGGCCCATCGCCTCCAGCACCGCGCCCGGCCCCGGCAGCAGCGGCGAGGCGATCAGCCGCGCGGCGACATACCAGACGAGGACCAGCGCGAGCAGCGAAGTCGCGGTCGTCAGCAGGCGCGAGAAGGTGGACAAGCCGCGCTCACTCCCCGACCGGACCGAACAGCGCCCGGTCGAAATTCGGATTGGCACCGACCAGCTCGGCCCCGCCAAGCCCCGCCAGCACCTGGAACAGCGTGGCGCAGGATTGGCGTTCCGCCTCGCCGAAGCTGCCGGGGATGCCGGCGCGGTAATAGTCGCGCAGCTTGACGAATTCCGCGTCGTCGGCCGCCTGCATCAGCGGGCGGATGCGCTCCCAGGCCGCATCGGAGGCAGCAAGCACCCGGTTCGCCGCCGCCGCCGCGCGCAGGAAGGCGGCGATGGAGGCGCCCTTCTCGGTCATGATGGCGTTGCGCCAGACATAGCCGACCAGCGGCGGCACCGGATCGATGCCGAGCCCGACCGCGACCTGCTTCATGTCGAGCAGTCGCTTGAATCCCCCGGCATCAAGCCGGGCGGCATAGGGCCAGAAGGTCAGCACCGCATCGACGCGCCCGAGCTTCAGCTGCTCGCTGACCAGCGGTGCCGCGCCATAGACCGGCTCGGCGATATCGGCGAGATCGACGCCGATTTCCTTGCGGCCATAGGCACGCAGGAGCAGCCAGCTTTTGTCGAGCGCGCCGCCGGCGACGCCCAGCTTGCGGCCCTTCAGGTCGGCGAGTGTCTTCACCGGACCGTCCGCCGCCACCATCAGCGCGCCGAGCGCGGTGGAGAACGGCGCGAAGCGCAGTGGCTCGCCATCGTTGCGCCGGCGCATCGCCCAGAGCCAGTCGCTGACGATGAGGTCGATGTCGCCGGCCTGCAGCGCCACCGTCGTCGCCTGCCCGCCGGCAAAGTCGACGCTCTCGATCGCCACGTTCTCGCGCCTGTCGAGCCCCTCCGCGCGGATGGTTTCCAGCAGCCAGTTCAGCGTGCCGAATTTCAGCGTGCCGATGCGCAGCCCCGGCAAGGGCGGGGACTGGGCGAAGCCGGGGCGGGCGAGCAGGCCCGCCATCGCCATCCCCAGCAATGTGCGACGTGTGGTCATGGCGCGGCCTTTCCGGTCAGCGGAGGATCGAGCAGGCGGTTGCGCACGAGATAGGAGATGCCGCGCTGCCAGGCTTCATCCGTGTTGTTGCGGATATCGACGCTGCCGGCGCGCAACACCCTCCCCGTCGCGGTGTCGCGCATCTGGAAGTTGATGTTGAGGATGAGGTTCGACACCTTCTGCACCAGACCGATGACCTCGATCTGCGCCCCGAGTGCGCGCGCGATCTCCAGTTCGCAGCTGTTGCAGTTGCGGAGCGGCTGGGCCTCGGTGATTTCCGCCTGCTTCGGCGTGGTGTCGACCACCTCGTAGCCCGCCTGGGCGAGGCGCGCGCGCATGTCGGCGGTGATCAGTGCCAGCCGTCGTGCCTCCTCCGGCTTCGGGCCGCGGGGGCTCGCCTCGCCGCTGGTGTCGAACAGCTCGAACTCGAACACCACGACCCGCGTCGCCGCTTCAGCAGAACCAAGCAGGCAGAAGCCGGCCAGTATGATTGCGCTGGCACGCGCAAGGATGCTCATCTCAGGCGACCTCCCTCGGTGACGTCTTGCGTCGCCGTTTCTCTGATCATATCGCCGCGTTTGGTTCTAGCAACCGGTCGGGAAAAAGTTCCCGACTTCAATACATCGTGTATTCTTCTGAGAAGCCTCTATTTATATTTCCTTATTAGTTTCTTATGTTTTCTATTTTGTTGATCCCCGATTTTTATTTGCTTAGAGTTTTGGCACGGCATTCGAGAAAAGTTCCGACAAAACCGGGCCGCAGGATGGAAACGCCAATGAAATCGTTCGCGGGCGCCGCCGGCACGGCGCTCCTTCTATTTGCCTGCGCCCTTCCCGCCGCCGCGCAGGACAGCACCGCGCCGGCTTCGGGCTCGCCGGCGTTGACATCCCCTCCTCTGGCGGCGAAGCCGGCCGCGGCGATCGGCCCCGAGCAGACCTTCAATATCGGCGTGGTGCGGCAGCTGCCCGAGCAGCCGCCATGGATCGCGCCGTTGCAGATGCCGCCGGACGATCTCGGCATCGCCGGCGCCCAGCTCGGTATCCGCGACAACCTCACCAGCGGCCGCTTCCTCAAGCTCGACTACAAGCTGACGACCGAAATCGTGCCGACCGACGGCGATCCGCTCGCCGCTGCGCAGAAGCTCGTCGATGCCGGCAACCGCTTCATCCTGCTCGACGTGCCGGCCGCCCAGCTCCTTCGCATCGCCGACGCGCTGAAGGGCACCGACGTCATCCTCATCAATGTCGGCGCGCCGGACGACCGGCTGCGGCAGCAGGACTGCCGCGCCAACGTGTTCCACATCGCCCCGAACCGGGCGATGCTGACCGACGCGCTGGCGCAGTTCCTCGTCACCAAGCGCTGGCGCAACTGGTTCCTGATGGTCGGGCGCACCGACGCGGACAAGCTTTACGCCGATGCCGTGCGCCGCTCGGCGACCAAGTTCGGCGGCAAGATCGTCGCCGAGAAGACCTGGGACTACGGCCCGGACGCGCGTGCCACCGCGCAGTCGGAAGTGCCGCGCGGCACGCAGGTCGGCGAGTACGACATATTGATCATCGCCGACGAACTCGGCGAGTTCGGCGACATCCTGCCCTACAACACCTGGCTGGCGCGCCCGACCGCCGGCACGCAGGGGCTGATGCCGCTCTCCTGGCACCCGACCATGGAGAACTGGGGCGCCTCGCAATTGCAGAGCCGGTTCTTCAAGCAGGCCAAGCGGCTGATGCAGCCGCTCGACTTCCAGATGTGGGAAGGCGTGTTCGCCGTCGGTTCGGCCAGCCTGAAGACGCGCTCCAGCGACCCCGCCAAGGTGCGCGCGCAGATGCTCTCGCCCGATTACGACCTGCCGGTGTTCAAGGGCGTGGCCGCGAGCTTCCGCGACTGGGACCACCAGCTGCGCCAGCCGATCCTGCTCACCCACGCCACCAATACGGTGACGCTCTCGCCGCAGCAGGGCTTCCTGCACCAGAGCTCGCCGCTCGACACGCTGGGTTTCGACAGGCCGGAAACGACCTGCAAATTCCAATAAAGCCAATTACTTGCCAGGAAAACGATAAGAAGGAGGAACCGATGAAACGCCAGACCACGCTGTCCGTCAGTCTCGCTGCCCTTGCCGGGGTGCTGCTGGTGGACGCGCTGCCGGCGCAGGCCAGCCCGCGCGCCTTCGTGTCGAACGAACGCGACCACACGGTGAGCGTGGTCGACATGAGTACGCTGAAGGTGACCGACACCATCAAGACCGGCCGGCGCCCGCGCGGGATCACCGCCAGCCCGGACGGCAAGCTGATCTATGTCTGCGCCTCCGACGACAACCGCGTCGAGGTCTATGACGCCGCGACGCTGAAGCTGGTGAAGACGCTGCGCTCGGGTCCGGACCCGGAACTGTTCGTCCTGCACCCTACAGGCAACCCGCTCTACATCGCCAATGAGGACGACAACCAGGTCACCGTGGTGAATGTCGAGAACAACGACCTCGTCGCCGAGATTCCGGTCGGCGTCGAGCCGGAGGGCATGGGCATCAGCCCCGACGGCAAGTACATGGTGAACACCTCCGAGACCACCAACATGGCCCATGTGGTGGACACGGCGACCAACGACATCATCGAGAACATCCTCGTCGATTCCCGCCCGCGCTACGCCGAATTCTCCAAGGACGGCAAGCAGCTCTGGGTCTCGTCCGAGGTCGGTGGCACGGTCGCGGTGATCGATCCGGCGACGTGGAAGATCGTCAAGAAGATCTCGTTCAAGATCCCCGGCGTGAACAACGACGCCATCCAGCCGGTCGGCGTGCGCATCACCAAGGACGGCTCGAAGGCGTTCGTCGCGCTCGGCCCGGCCAACCGCGTCGCCGTGATCGACGCCAAGACGCTCGAGGTCGAGAAATATCTGCTCGTCGGCCAGCGCGTCTGGCAGCTCGGCTTCACCCCGGACGAGAAATTCCTGATTTCCACCAACGGCAACTCGAACGACATCTCCGTCATCGATGTCGCGGATGAGAAGGTCACCAAATCCGTCGGCGTCGGCCGCCTGCCCTGGGGCGTCGTGGTCGTGCCGTGAGCACGTCAAACCTTTCAAATAAACGATATTCGGAGGATTACCCATGAAGATGCATATCGCTGTCGTCACGGTCGCCACCCTCGCTCTCGCGGGCGTCGTCCACGCCAAGGGCGACCTGACGACCAAGCCGATCGAGCTGCCGGGTCTCAAGCTCGGTCTCGGCGACGCCGGCTATGGCGTGTCGCAGAAGACCTATGAGCTGGAAACCGGCAAGTCCTACCAGCTGGAGATTTCCTCCACCGGCAAGAAGGAATGCGCCTTCCAGTCGCCGGGCCTGTTCACCAACATATTCCTGCGCAAGGTCGAAGCCGGCGACGCCGAGATCAAGGCCATGGCCCTCACCGAACTGGAGTTCGAGGAAGAGGGCGAGGCGGAAATCTTCTTCGTGCCGGTCAAGCCGGGCACCTACGCCTGGTATTGCAAGGGCATGGAGGAGCGCGGCATGAAGGGCGAATTCATCGTCAAGTGAGCCTTGCTGTCCTCTTCCCCTCGTGAACACTTCGTCCCCGGCCCGGTGCCGGGGACTTCCTTGAGCCTGTTCCGCAGACGTTGAATGACCTTTGCGAAAAGAATAGGCTCCAACCCATTGAATCTGGTCCACTCAGGTGGACTGGCCTCCGGATGGACGATGACGGCCCTGCCGAACCCGGCGCCAGAGATTCCGGCCCTCGCCGTGACCCATGTCACGCATGCCTTCGGCGCGCGCAAGGCGCTCGACGATGTCAGCCTCACCGTACCTGCCGGCAGCTTCACCGCGCTGCTCGGGCCGAACGGGGCGGGCAAGACCACGCTGTTCTCGCTGATCACCCGGCTCTACGACAACCGTACCGGCCGCATCGCGGTGCTCGGCCGCGATGTGCGCCGCGAGCCGGCGGCGGCGCTTAGCCGGCTCGGCGTGGTGTTCCAGGCCCGCACCCTCGATCTCGAACTCAGTGTCGTGCAGAACCTCGTCTATCACGCGACGCTGCATGGCATCGGCTTCCGTGCCGGGCGGCGGCGGGCGCAGGAGGTACTGGAGCAGGCGGGGCTTGCCGATCGCGGCGGCGACAAGGTGCGCAACCTCTCCGGCGGCCAGATGCGCCGGGTGGAGATCGCCCGTGCGCTGATGCACCGCCCGCAACTCCTTCTGCTCGACGAGCCGACGGTTGGCCTCGACATCGGCTCCCGCGCCGCACTGGTGGCGCAGGTGCGCCAACTGGTCGCTGGCGAGGGCATCGGCGTGTTGTGGGCGACCCACATCATCGAGGAGATCGCCCCGGACGACCGCATCGTCGTGCTGCATCAGGGCCGCATCCGCGCCGAGGGCGGCCATGACGAGGTTCTGGCACAGACGGGCACGACCGACATCTCCGACGCCTTCCTGAAGCTGACGGAGACGGGAGGCGTGGGATGAGGCAAGCCTCGTACACAGTCCTGCCGATCATTCCTTCTCCCTCTCCCCGACGGGGAGAGGGCTGGGGTGAGGGGTCTTCGACGCTCCGCAGCCGTGTCTCCCCTCACCGACCCGCTTCGCGGGCCACCTCTCCCCAACGGGGAGAGGAAGAGAGTGGGTGTCATCCGCAGCAAGCTTGTCATTGGGAGGCGTCCATCAGCGCTCCCCCTTACCCGCCCCTGCGCGGCGACTTCTCCCCCCCGAGGAGAGGTGAAGTCCTCAGGGAGAGGCTTGCGTGAATCCATCCCCTCCCCGCTTCCGCCTGCCGCTTTCCGGCTACCTCGTCTGCATGGCGGGCATCTGCTGGCGCGAGGCGCTGCGCTTCCTCAACCAGCGCGGGCGCTTCCTGTCGGCGCTGGTGCGCCCGCTGGTGTGGCTGTTCATCTTCGCCGCCGGCTTCCGCTCCGTGCTCGGCGTCTCGATCATCCCCCCATATGACACCTATGTGCTCTACGAGGTCTATGTGACGCCGGGGCTGGTGGCGATGATCCAGCTGTTCAACGGGCTGCAATCCTCGCTCTCCATGGTCTATGATCGGGAAGTGGGCTCGATGCGCATCCTGCTGGTAAGCCCTTATCCCCGCTGGTTTCTTCTGGTCTCGAAGCTCACCGCCGGCATCTGCGTCTCGCTGCTGCAGGTCTACACCTTCCTCGCCATCGCCTGGTTCTGGGAGGTCGAACTGCCGCCGGTCGGCTATTTCACGGTGCTGCCCGCCCTGCTGCTCAGCGGCCTTATGCTCGGGGCGATGGGACTGCTGATGTCCTCGGTGTTCCGGCAAATGGAGAATTTCGCCAGCGTGATGAACTTCGTGATCTTTCCGATGTTCTTCGCCTCCTCCGCGCTCTACCCGCTGTGGCGCGTGCAGGAAAGCAGCCTGGTGCTGTGGTGGATCTGCACGCTCAACCCCTTCACCTATGCGGTCGAACTCATCCGCTTCGCGCTCTATGGCCAGTTCGAGCCGCTCGCCGCCCTCATTGTTGCCATTTGCGCCTTCGTCTTCCTCGCCGCCTCGATACTGGCTTATGATCCCTCCGCCGGAGTGATGGCCCGCCGCGGCGGGCCAGAAGACGCCAAATAAATCGCCGCATGGCCCGAAGAGGCCAGAAGAACAGACGCCCGGAGGATCAGCCTATGCCCACGTTCCGCAGCCTACACCTCGCCCTGCCGATTTTGCTGCTGGCCGGTGCCGCGCCAGCCTTTGCGGCCGCGCCCACCGGTGGCCTGTGGCCCTGCATCCAGCGCAAGGTTCCCGTTCTTGCTGCTGGCCAGATGTGGTCGGGCCCTGCCATCGACAATCTGAACTGGCAGAACGATCGCCAGATCGCCGAACTGGTGCCGGTGCTCGTCGCCCAGCGCACGCCGATCGAGGACGCCAGCCAGAAGATCACCGAGATCGCCGGCACCATGGGGGCGGACAAGAAGGAGCGCCTCACGCTGCTGTTTGCCGGCGTGTTCGATCAGATCAACGCCCGCCGCTCGCGCATCATCAACGGCATCGAGCGCTATTCGCAGCACCAGATCGAATTATCCAAGCGCATCAAGGACGAGAGCCTCGAATTCGCCAAGGCGAAGAAAGCCGCCGATACGGCGGAGGCGAAGGCCAAGGCCGCCGAGCTCGAGAAGCAGTTGCTCTGGGACACCCGCATCTATGACACCCGCACCCAGGCGGTCACGGCGGTGTGCGAGAGCCCGGTGATCCTGGAACAGCGTGCCTTCTCGCTCGCCCGCACCATCCAGGAGGCGATGGAGTAGGCCTCAGCGCCGCAGCCGCCACAACCTGAACACCACGTACAGGATGATGAGCGCGTGCAGCACGAGCGCGCCGGCCAGCCCCGCAAGGTGCTGGCCGAGCGTGGCGCCGGCGTCGGCGCCGATGATCCAGAGCGTGACGAGGCTGAGCGGCACGAACACCAGCAACGCGGAGATCAGTCCGGGATTATAGCGGCGCAGCCGCACCGCCGCAGCGACGTGGGTGATGGCGTTCACCAGCAGCGCATAAGGCGCGACAAGCGCGTATCCCGGCCCGGCAAGGCTCGCCGCATAGAGCGCGCCAAGGTTGAGCCCCTAGACCACGGGAATGTTGATCACCAGCACGCTTGTCGTGGTGAGTGCCTCGCGCCCGCCGAACACCACCCGGTTGGCGAAGCTGCGAAAGTGGTCTCCCGTGTGTTCCTCCACCTGGTGCAGCATGTAGGCGGGGCTGTGCAGGAAGATCAGCAGCACCGGCAAAGCGAGCGGCGCCCACAGCACCGGCACGAGCACCACGAGCGCCGCGGCCATGAAGCCGGCAGCGACCACCCAATATGCGGCAAGCCAATCCCTGAAGCGCGCGAGAATCGCCATGGCGTTTATTCTAGAGCGCCTTCGATGAACTTCCGTTCACCGAAAGCGCTCCAGATTGTTGTTCTGACGCATTTTCTTCACGCGAACCGGACTCCACTTCGCTCGAAAATGCTCTAGCGCGCTCGATGGAACACCGTCTCACCCGCGCGGCGTGGCGATTTCCAATGGCAGCCCGGCTTTCGCCCAGCCGTCGCTGCCGCCGGGATACCAGATGACATTGGCGTAGCCGTAATCCAGCGCGCGCTTGGCGGCGTTCCAGGACATCCAGCATTCGGTCTGGCAATAGAACACCAGGGCGGCGTCCCGCCTGCCCTGCGAAAGCTCATCGAGCCCGCGACGGAAATAGGCGTCAGTCTCGGCATTCAGCGCGCCATAGCCGACATTGGGGAGCCACGCGCTGCCCGGCAGATGCTCGCGCTTCTTGTCGCGCCAGATCGTGCCCGGCGGGAGGTTCGCCGGCTTCACATCGCGCGGCATCACGTCGACGAACAGCGCCGACCTGGCGCGCCACAGCCGCTCCGCCTCGGCGGTGTCGATCACCGTGGCGCCCTTGAGCGTGGCCGGTGTCGGCGCGCGGTAGGCGTCCATGCGGTAGCTGTCCGGCTCCGGCACGGTCGGCGCCGGCTGGCCGACGGCCGGCGACAGCACCAGCAGCACCAGGGCGAGCCCCGCCATGCCGAGCCAGGCCAGTCGGGTCAGCGGCGGTTCGGGACCCAGGCTCATCTCCTCCTCGCTCGCTGACGCCGGCGACAGCTAGGGCGCCGGCTCGATCGGCCGATCATGTGCATCAAGCAGCGGCACGCCATAGTCGAGCAGGATGCGGTTGATCGCGCCCTGCTCCTTCTCGATGAAGTCGTTGAGCTGGTGCTTCCAGTTCAATTCGCCGGGACGGATGCCGAAAGTGATGCGGTAGACGAGCGAGGGATCGCCCTTCTCCTTCACCAGCGGCATGACCGACAGCGGCTTGGCCGAGACTTTCGCGTAGTAGCCGCCGATCGGGCCCCACAGAATGCCGGCGTCGATCTCGCCGTCATTGATGTCGGTGATCATCGCTTCCGCCGGGTTCTCGAAGCGGCGGTCGACCATCAACGAATAAGGCCGCGCCATGCTCATCAGCCCGTTCCGGGACAGCAGGTCGCCGGGCGGCGAGCCGGCGACGACCCCGATGCGCCGCCCCTTGAGACGCGGATCCTCCAGCGTATCGACATCGGCCAGATCGCCACCCTTGGGCGTGATCAGCACCCAGGCCGAGCGATAATAGGCGTTGGTGTTGAGCACGGGATCGCCGCCCGCGACATAGCCCATCACCACGTCGCACCGCTTGGCGCCGAGCGTCATGCGGTAGAAGCCGGTCGCCTGCGGAAACCAGGTGTAGTCCAGCGTCAGTCCGAGCTTCGTTGCCAGCAGCGCGGCGATCTTGTTCTCGAACCCCTCTTCCTGCTCATTGGTGAAGGGCATGTTGGCGGGGTCCGCACATACCCTCAGCGTCGAGCGATCGACGAGGTCCGAGACCTGGGCACGCGCCGGAAGCGCGAGGCAAAGGCCAGCGAGCGCGAGCCCCAGGGCTCGCACCGTCCGATGCCGGAATTGCCGATGCCGGAAGTGCCGACGCAACGCGTCAGCTCGGCCGTCCAAAGCACTGATTTTCATTTGCGGTGTACGCCTTCGTCTTGTCCTCGCGCTTGCTCGGCCGCTCGCGGCTGAGAGCGCCATCGGCGCGGGCCTTGAGATAGACGTAAATGTCGTCGAGGTAGCACATGACGTTCTTGTTCTCGCCGAAGGCGGGCATCACCTGGTCGGCCGTGCCGACACCGATGTTCTGCTTGCCGTTGACGACGATCTCCATGAACTGCGCATAGGTCATGGTCTTGAGCGAGTTGGCGAGCGCGGGCGCGTAGCTGGAGCCCATGCCGTCCGGGCCGTGGCAGACATGGCATTCGGCGTGATAGCGGCGGTAGCCGCTATAGGTGTACCAATCGAGCGTACCATCGGCCTGGATGTTGTAGATCGGGTCGCCGTCGGGCAGCGTGTACTTGCCGAGATCGTCCTTTTCCTTGGCCTCGGTCGCCGCCGCAGGCGCCGTCGCATCCTGCGCATGCACGAGGGTTGGCGCGGCAATCGTGACCGCCATGAGAGCCGAGAGGGCGAAGGCCGAGCGGCGAGCGGATGCCGGCAGCGCGCCGGAAACAAGCCATCCGCGAGAGAAATTCGTCATGTATCAGTCTCCTGAAGGCGCCCCCCGGAGGGCCGTCGTCCGGTCGCTGCGCACGTGGCGGCGGCGAGGTTCGGGATTGTTCTAAGATTCTCATAAGGCTCGGAGGCCTGAGACGGTGGGGCCCGGCGCACCGGATTTACCGGCGGCCAGGCCCCCTCGTATCGTTCAGAAAGGATGGAACCTTAGCTTTGGGTCCGTCCCTCAGTCATGGCCTCAGTTCGGCAGCGCGAACACCGTGAGCTGACCACCGAGATTGGTGTAGCTGGAGAGCGCCGCATAGCCACCCACCGCGCCGAGACCGGCGTTCGGGTCGGTCAGGCCGGCCGCGAGGCCGATGCCTGCCCAGCCACCGACACCCGACAGGATGGCGATGTACTGCTTGCCCTTGTGCTCATAGGTGGTGACGTTGCCGATGATGCCCGACGGGGTCTTGAACTTGTAGAGTTCCTTGCCCGTCTTGGCGTCGACAGCCTTCAGGTAGCCTTCCAGCGTGCCGTAGAAGACCACGTCGCCGGCGGTGGCGAGAGCACCCGACCACACCGAGAACGGCTCGGGCAGCGACCAGACGATCTTACCCTTGGTGTTGTCCCAGGCGATGAAGTTGCCCATGCCGCCATGGCTGTTCGGCGCGGGGAACATCGAGAGGGTCGCACCGACATAGGGCTGGCCCGCGGTGTAGCTGACGCGGAACGGCTCGTAGTCCATGCAGACGTGGTTGGTGGGGACGTAGAACAGGTTGGTCTTGGGCGAGAAGGCCGCCGGCTGCTGGTCCTTGGTGCCGAGCGCCGCCGGGCAGATGCCCTTGGTGTTCACGTCCTCGCCCTGCGCCTGGGTCGAGTACTTGGCCACGACCAGCGGACGACCGAAGGTCGGGCTGTTCTTGTCCATGTCGACCTTGGTGGCCCAGTTCACCGCCGGATCGAACTTCTCGGCAACCAGCAGCTCGCCCGACACGCGGTCAAGCGTGTAGCCGAAGCCGTTGCGGTCGAAGTGGGTCAGCAGCTTGCGCGGCGCGCCGTTGAACTGCTGATCCGTGAGGATCATCTCGTTCACGCCGTCGAAGTCCCACTCGTCGTGGGGGGTCATCTGGTAGACCCACTTGGCAACGCCGGTGTCGGCGTCACGCGCCCAGATGGTCATGGACCACTTGTTGTCGCCGGGGCGCTGGGCCGGGTTCCAGGTCGAGGGGTTGCCCGAGCCGTAATAGACCAGGTTGGTCTCCGGATCGTAGGAGTACCAGCCCCAGGTACAACCGCCGCCGATCTTCCACTGATCGCCTTCCCAGGTCTTCAGCGACGAGTCCTTGCCGACCGGCTTGCCAAGCGCCGTGGTCTTCTCCGGGTCGACCAGCAGATCGCTGTCCGGGCCCATCGAATAGCCGCGCCAGACCTGCTTGCCGGTCTTGGTGTCGTAGGCGGTGACATGGCAGCGCACGCCGAACTCGCCGCCCGAAATACCGACGATGACCTTGTCCTTCACCGGCAGAACGGTGGCGGTGTTGGTCTCGCCCTTCTTCGGGTCGCCGTTGACCACCGACCACTTCTTCTGGCCAGTCTTGGCGTCGAGCGCGACGAGGGTGGTGTCGGCCTGATGCAGGAAGATCGTGCCGTCGGAATAGGCGAGACCGCGGTTGACGGTATCGCAGCACATCACCGGGATGACGTTCGGGTCCTGCTTGGGCTCGTACTTCCAGATGATCTTGCCGTCATCGTTCAGATCGAGCGCATAGACGATGTTCGGGAACGGCGTGTGGACGTACATCACGTCGCCGATGATGAGGGGGCCGCCCTCATGACCACGAAGAACACCGGTCGAGAAAGTCCAGGCGACCTGGAGCTTGCCCACATTGCCGGCATTGACCTGGTCGAGCTTGGAATACCGGGTGTTGGCGTAGTCCCCGGTCTGGATGCCCCACTGCTTGGGGTCTTTGATAATCTTGGTGAGCCCGTCATTGGCCACTGCGGGCCAAGCATAGGCCGCCGCAGCAGTAATCAATGCTGCCGCAAGAACCTTGCGCATGCTTTTCTCCTCCTGAACGATCCTCCGGGACCAACCCTCACGGGCAGCCCGTCGCGGCTTGTTGCCGTTCTGAACTTCCATCTTCGGCAGCGTGTCACGACCGGCTGGGGGAGATGCAGCCGGACTTCACGGGGGCCCCTGCCCCAAGCTGGCCTACGAACCGGATCGAGGTATCCCTCGAAAGCCGTTGAAGCCGAAGACATGAAGGAGGCTAATCCGAATTACCTTGGCGCGCAATAAGAACTCTTATGAAACATGGCTCTTATTATGATTTTGCTGCAAGTGCGAAAGGGTATATCGTATACCAGAGCAGCTGAACTCTGAAATTCTTGAATTCCACTGTATCGCGCCAGCTCGCTTTCTGCGGCGGTGCAGCAATCACTCCCACTCAAGCTCATGATAGGCGGCGATGGCGTTGCGCGGATTGAACTCGGCGAACAGCGCCCATCGCTCGCGCTGGTCCTGTGCGGCGACCTCGGGAGCCTCCGCCATCGAACCGCCACGGGCGATAAGCGCCCGCACGTCCTCGGCGAGCCTTGCGAGATAGCCACGCTCGGCACGGCTTGATTCGGGCCATGCGACGCTCGCCGGGCCATGGCCGGGAACGACGCGCGGCGCCGGCTCCGCCGCCAGCCGATCGAGCAGGGCGAGCCATCCGCGCAGGTTTCCGTCGAGCGTCGGGACATGGCCGACAAACAGCAGATCGCCCAGGACCCAGGTGCCCGTCGTCGCGTCGCGAACGGTGAGGTCGTTGTCCGTATGCGCCGTGGGATGCGCCTCGAGCAGCAGTTTCCGGTCGCCGAGGTCCAGTTCCATGCGGTCCTGGACGAGCAGGTCCGGGAGCACGATGCGCGTGCCTTCCGCGAGCGGGCCCAACAGCCGATTCGCCTGGTCGAGATAGGTCTCCGACCGCACCGAAAGAGCGCGCGGCATCTTGTGATGCGCGACAAAGCGCGTCCCGGCGGCCTCGAAGGCCGCATTCCCCAGCGTGTGGTCGGGATGCATGTGGGTATTGATGACATAGCGGATCGGCCGATCCGTCACCTTGCGGACCGCCGCCAGCATATGCGCGCCCGCCAACCGGCTGTTGCCGGTGTCCACCACCGCCACCGCCTCGCGCCCGACGATGAGCGTCATGTTGGCGATGGCGCCCTGGTTGGCTGGCGCCACCAACTCGTAGGGCGCGCGGAAGACATGGACGCCTGGCGCGACCTCGTCGAGCTGCAGCGCTTCGTCTGCCGCCGACACCGGCGGGACACAGCCCAGAACGCCCGACGCCGCAGTGGCGCCGAGCGCGAGAAGGCTTCGTCGATCAAGCTGGAAACCGGCGCCCATGAGGAGGTCTCCCCACCCGCCGCCGCAGCGGCAGGCTACTTCTTGGTGCCGTCCGCGTTGAAGCTTCCGAGATAAGCCTCAAGGTCGGCGCGGTCGGTTTCCTTGGGCAGGCCGGCAAACACCATCTTGACGCCGGGCATGAAGGCCTTCGGATTCTCGAGATACTTGCTGAGAATCTCCGCGGTCCACACGTCGCCCTTGGCGTTGTGCTCTTTCAGCGTGTCGGAATAGTTGAAGCCCTCGACCGCGCCCATCTTGCGGCCGATGATGCCGTTCAGTTCGGGGCCGACCTTGTTCTTCGCGCCCTCGCCGATGGCGTGGCAGGCCATGCACTTCTTGAAGACGTTGGCGCCCTTGGCGGGATCGCCGGCCGGGCTCTGGGCCGAGGCAGCGGCAGTGCCCAGCACGAGCAGGGCGGCAGAAATAACGAAGCGATTCATGGCGTCCTTCCAGGCAGTTTCAGTTCAGCACGCCGTCACGCGCGGCGCTTGAATTACAGCGCAAACCATAGCGCCGCAATTAGAATGATCCTAGGCGCAGAAAGGTCCAGTCCCCGATATCGGAATTCGCGGCTGCATTTCGTCGCGGGCGACACACGTGGAATTGCCAGGGCCCGAACGCCATCTTCCGCCGTTGCGCCAGCGCTTTCCGATGGAACATGTCCTTCACATGCGACGACCCGATCGGGGCGAGCTGCCATTGTCGGGCGGCCTCGTCAGTCGGCGGCGATCCGTGCTTCCGCGCACAATGTACCGACATGGACCATCTGCCATGCCGCCCAGCGCTCGAACTCGGACCGAAACGCCGACGCCGGACGCACGCGCCCGTCCCCGTCGATCTCAAACCAGCCATTCGCCTCCGCATCCGCGAAGAGATTGCCGATATGCGCCGGCGAGACACCAAACCGTTGCGCAAGGGCGCGTCGGGAGAGCGGCTCGGCCGGTTCGCCATCAAGATCCCGGGCATAGTGAGCCGCCATGATCGCGGTGAGCAGGGGATAGCCGCAATCGCGCCGGGTGAAGTGCAGCACGCCGGGAAAGGCATGCAGGAGCGTGCCGTTGGCCAGCACATGGGCCGCTGACCGATGGATGAGCGACCCGAGCCGATCCGGCGCCGCCAGCCGGACGGCGCGGTCCCGACGGCCCTCGATTTCGTCCAGCGCCCGCACGAAGAGAAGCAGTGATCGCCCGATCTCGGCGATCGTCGCGGCGGCCGGCCGGAGCCGCTTGATCCGCCGATCCGCCGGATCGCTCTCGATCTCGACGAAGCCGCCGAGCTTGAGCGCGGAAACGAGCCCCGCGGTGTGGCGGGGACTGGAGCCGACAAGTGCCTGCAACGCCGACAGCGTGGGCGCCGCCCCGCCCGCGTCCCGCCAGGCGTAGTAATTGTGGATCAGCATGTAACAGACGACGTAGCGCCCGAGCTGGTCGAACATCTTCAGGATCGGCCAGTTGGCGGACGGCGACCGCGCCATGTCCCGGCAGTAGCGGGCCAGCGCGGGACGGAAATGTTCATGCGCCAGAAGCTGCCCCGCCGCCTGCACGAAAGCCTCCGGCAGCACCTCGGCGCCCCGCTCCGTGGGACCGGCGTCACGCGTTTCCGGGTTGCGTCTCGGCACGGGCGTTCGAAACCTGCAAAGTTTGGGCTGCGGAAACGAATCTTCCCTCGTAGAACTACATATATGGAAGGGCTGGGGAACCAACCGTGGGATGCGTCGAGCCTCCGGCGGCGGTTCGTTGCGGATGTCCCGGCTCCTCCTCCCTTAACCCGCCGAACCCGTTGAGGTTGCGGCGCATTGCGAGAGGACGCCATGTGTGACGCCAACAGACTATGTGACGACCACAAGCTCTCCCCTTCCCGCCGTGGCTTCCTGAGTGCAGGAGCCGGGGCCGCAGCTTCCATGGCATTTCTCGGCGGCTTCGCTCTGCCGGCATTCGCGCAGACCGATTCGACGATGCCCGCCCCCAACGCCATCAGCCCCGACGAGGCGCTGAAACGTCTGGTCGAAGGCAATGCGCGCTATGTCGCCAACGCTCCCCGCGTGCAGGATTTCTCTGCCGGCCGAGCGGCGCGCACCCAGGCACAATATCCGTTCGCGGGTTTGGTGAGCTGTGCGGATTCGCGCGTCGCCCCCGAACTTGCCTTCGATCAGGGGTTGGGCGAGTTGTTCGTCGTCCGCGTCGCCGGCAATTTCGTCAACCAGGACGGTCTTGCCAGCCTCGAATATGGCGTCAAGTTTCTCGGCGTCCCGCTGATCGTGGTGCTGGGGCACTCCAATTGCGGCGCCGTCGATGCCGCCATCAAGGTGGTGAAGGACGGCATCACGCTGCCGGGCCACCTCCCGGAACTCATCAGCAACATCAAGCCGGCGGCCGAGATCGCCCTCAAGGAGAAGCCGGACAACCCGCTGCCGACGGCGATCACCGAGAATGTCCGGTTCAACGTGGACAAGCTCAAGAAATCCACGCCGATCATCACCGAGTTCATCGCCAGCGGCAAACTCAAGGTCGTCGGCGGCGTCTATGATCTGGCGACCGGCAAGGTCGCGCTGGTCTGACAGTCGGTTACCACCCGGCGCGGCCCTTCTGCACGCCGCAGCCCGAGGTTCGCCGTGCGCAAAAAACCTCCCGGGAGCCGAGGCCACCGGGAGGCTTGGTGGCGATAACTGCCGGGGTTCACCACGCCGGCAGGATCGCGCCCTTGAACCGGGTGTCGAGGAAGGCTTTCACCTCATCGGACTGATAGGCCTTCACCAGCTTGACGATGGCGGGCTTCGTCTCTTCGCCGGCGCGCACCGCGATGAAGTTGCCGTAGGGGTTGTTGGTCCGGCTCTCCTGCGCCAGCGCGTCCTTACGCGGGTCGAGCTTGGCGTTGAGCGCGTAGTTGGTATTGATCACCGCACCGTCGAGGTCGGGAAGCTGCTTGGGCAGCAGCGCGGCATCGAGTTCGTGGAATTTCACCTTCTTCGGATTGTCCTTCACGTCGAGCACCGTCGGCAGCAGGCCCCGGCCCGGTGCCAGCGTGATAAGGCCGTTGGCCGCGAGCAGGTTCAGCGCGCGGCCGCCATTGGACGGATCGTTCGGGATGCCGATCTGCGCGCCTTCGGGCAGATCCTTGAAATTTTTCAGCTTCACCGAGTAGAAGCCGATCGGCTCGACGATGGTGAAGCCGGCGGGGGCGATCTTGTAGCCGCGGGCGGCGATCTGCCTGTCGAGATAAGGCTTGTGCTGGAAAGCATTGGCATCGAGGTCGCCGCGCGAGAGCGCCTCGTTCGGGAGCGTGTAATCGGAGAAGGTGACGATCTGGATGTCGAGGCCGTCCTTCGCGGCGACCTTCTTCGCCACCTCGGCGATCTCCTCCTCGTCGCCGCCGATGACGCCGACCTTCACCTTGTCGGCGGCATGGGCAGGAAGCACGGCGGCGGCGGCGATCAGCGCGCCAAGGGCGGCACCGAGCCAGCGGGCGGGAACGGACATTGGGTCTCTCCTCGGAATTTGCGAAGCGCCGCACGGCGCCGGTCGCCCTACATCAGAGGGCGGCGACAAATTAATCTAGTGAATTTATGGAATACTAGATATGCATATTTGTTATGCAACTTGCGCACATTTCATGCAGCACCCTTAGGGGGCACCCGACCGCGAATAATCTACCAGCCCACTTGACAATTAACGTCCCGCTGATAAATGTCAGTCTTATCGGACGGTACCCATCGCCCCGATCGCGGAATTTGACACCCGGCAGCTTGCACCGCGTCATCAATGCTAAAGCGCCACGAGCGACGTCGTGGTCGGGCAATGAGCTTTAGGAGCTGAGCCATGACCATGTGTTGTCGATGCCCCAAACGGCCCTGAGCCGTATCTCTCCGCCTTATCGCTGAGACTGCCGGCCGCGCTCTCGCGCGAGTACCGGCTATTTGGGACCATCAAGATGAGCTCCGTGTTGTTCGCGGGCGCTGAGGCGCCGCGCTTTTCCGACGAGATATTCACCAATGAGCCGACGCTGGACGAGATCTTCGCCGATCCGCTGGTCGGCCTGATCCTGCGGCGCGACCGGTTGACGCCCGGCACGGTGCGGGCCCAGCTCGACCGCGAGCGCCATCGCCTCGCCGGGCGCGCCGGTGCGCCGGCCCTGCGGCGCGCCGCCTGATCCCCTCGCCTCATCGACGCTGGACATCATGCTTCAGGACATTCTCACCTCGGGCGTCTCCACGCCCCTCCTCCGCCAGGCCTCAACCGGCGGCGCGTTCCCGACCGGAGCCCACGCTCCGGCAGGGGACGCGGCATCCTATCGCGCGGCGGGCAGCGGTGGCGCGTCCATCGTGCTCGACAGCGTCTCGAAGACCTTCCCGTCGCGCGGCAGCGATGCGGCGGTCGCGGCGCTGAAATCGATCTCGCTCAGCATTCCGGGCGGCGAAATCTACGGCATCATCGGCCGTTCGGGCGCGGGCAAGTCCACGCTCATCCGCACCATCAACGGGCTGGAGCCGCCGACCGAGGGCCGGGTGATCGTCGACGGGATCACCATCAACCAGCTCGACGACGCTGCGCTGCGCGCGGAGCGGCGCAAGATCGGCATGATCTTCCAGCACTTCAACCTGCTCTCCTCGCGCACCGCCTTCGCCAATGTGGCGCTGCCGCTGGAGCTGATCGGCGTGCCGCGCGCCGCGCTGCGCGAGAAGGTGCTGGGCCTGCTCGATCTCGTCGGCCTGTCCGACAAGAAGGACCGCTATCCCATCGAACTGTCCGGCGGGCAGAAACAGCGCGTCGGCATCGCGCGGGCGCTGGCGACCGATCCGAAAGTGCTGCTCTCGGACGAGGCGACCAGCGCGCTCGATCCCGAGACCACCCGCTCCATCCTCGATCTGCTGGCGCAGGTGAACGCCCAGCTCGGCGTCACCATCATGCTGATCACCCACGAAATGGGAGTGATCAAGGAGATCTGTCACCGCGTCGGCGTCATCGAGGCCGGCAGCATCATCGAGGAAGGCCCGGTGCACGAGGTGTTCGCCCATCCGCGCACGGCGACGGCGAAGTCCTTCATCGGCAGCCTGCCCGGCCGCGAGGTACCCGCTTCGCTCGCCGGCCGCCTGCGCGAGGACCCCGCCGGCGCCAGCCAGACGGTGCTGCGCCTCACGCTCACCGGCGTGGCGGCGAACCAGCCCGTCGTCACCCGGCTGGGGCGCGAACTCGGCATCGACGTCGTGCTGCTGGGCGGCCAGATCGACAGCATCGGCGCCCACCCCTTCGCGCTGCTCTATGTCGGCGTGCCGACCGGCGCGTGGCGCAGCGGCGGCGTCTCCGCTGCCCTCGCCACAGAGGATGTCACCGTGGAGGTCGTCGGCCATGTTGTCTGATCTCATCTCCCCCGCGATCCTGAACCTGATCGTCGATTCGACGCTCGAAACGCTCTACATGGTCGCCGTGGCGGCGCTGATCGGCACGCTCGCCGGCCTGCCGCTCGGCATTTTCCTCGCCACCAGCGGCAAGGGGGAGCTGTTCGAGGCGGTGACGGTGAACCGTGTGCTCGGCGTGGTGGTGAATGCCACGCGCTCGACGCCGTTCATCATCCTCGTCGTCGCCATCATCCCCTTCACCCGCCTCATCGCCGGCACCTCCATCGGCACCACGGCGGCCATCGTGCCCCTGTCGCTCGCCGCCACGCCCTTCATCGCCCGCATCGTCGAAGGCGCGATACGCGAGGTCGACCAGGGGCTGGTGGAAGCCTCGCTCGCCATGGGCGCGACGCCGTTGCAGATCGTGCGCAAGGTGCTGATCCCCGAAGCGCTGCCCGGCCTCGTGCTCGGCGTCACGCTGGCCATCGTCAGCCTGCTGTCCAACTCCGCCATGGTCGGCGCGGTCGGCGGCGGCGGGCTGGGCGATCTCGGCATCCGCTACGGTTACCAGCGCTTCATGCCCGAGGTGATGCTGCTCGTCGTCATCGTCCTCATCGTCCTCGTTCAAGCCGTCCAGTCCCTGGGCGAAACGCTGGCGCGGCGGGTGAACCGCCGCCTGCGCCGCCACTGATTTCCCTGAAGCTCCGGAGATTTCCGATGTTCAGCCGCACTCTCCTTGGCGCCCTCGCACTGCTCGCAGCGACCGGCGCGGCCTCGGCCGAAACCATTCGCATCGCGGCCACGCCCGGTCCGCATGCGCAGATCCTGGAGGCGGTGAAGCCTGTCGCCGCCGCCAAGGGTCTCGATATCAAGATCCTCGAATTCTCCGATTACGTGGTGCCGAACCAGGCGCTCGACGCCGGCGAGATCGAGGCGAATTCGTTCCAGAACCTGCCTTATCTCGACAACCAGAAGAAGGATCGCGGCTACAGGATCGAGCCGGTCGCGCTCACCGTGAACTTCCCGCTCGGCGTCTATTCGAAGAAGTGGAAGAGCTGGGATCAGCTGCCGAACGGCGCCACCATCGCCATCCAGAACGACCCGACCAATGGCGGGCGGTCGCTGCTGCTGCAGGACAAGGGGGTGATCAAGCTGAAGGAGGGCGTGGGCTTCAAACCCACCCCGCTCGACATCGTCGAGAACCCGAAGAAACTCAAATTCATTGAGCTGGAAGCCGCACAGACGCCGCGCGCGCTGGACGATGTCGACGCGGCGGCGATCAACACCAATTACGCCGTCTCCGCCGGTCTCGATCCGGTGAAGGACCCGATCCTGCGTGAGAACGCCAAGGGCCCTTACGTGAACCTCATCGCCGTGCGCGCCGGAGACACCAACAAGCCCTGGGTGAAGACGCTGGTGGAATCCTATCACTCGCCGGAGGTGAAGGCGTTCATCGCGGAGACGTTCAAGGGCTCGGTGCTGCCGTCGTGGTGAAGAGGGTTCCCTGAAGCCTTCCCCCTCCCCACCGGGGAGAGGTGGACCGCGCAGCGGGCCGGTGAGGGCTCTAGCGATTGCGGAGCGGCGAGCCCCCTCACCCCAACCCTCTCCCCCACTGGGGAGAGGGAGTTCGGATGTCACGCTACCAGCGGTGCGACCGCCGCGCCCAGCAGCGCCGCCGCCTCGCGCGGGCTGAGCCGCACCTGAAGGCCGCGCTGGCCGCCATTGATGTAGACGAGGTCGTGCTCGACCGCCTGCGCCTCGATGGCGGACGGCACCTTGCGCATCTGCCCGAACGGACTGATGCCGCCGACCTTGTAGCCGGTGATGCGCTCGGCCTCAGTGGGCTTCATCATCTGTGCCGACTTGCCGCCGAAGGCACTGGCGAGCTTCTTCATCGACACTTCGTGGTCGGACGGCACGATGACGCAGACCGGCTTGCCGTCCACCAGCGCCATCAGCGTCTTCAGCACGCGCGCCGGGCTCTCGCCGATCGCCTCGGCGGCCTGCAGGCCGATGCGGTCGGCATTGGGATCGTAGTCATAGGTGTGGACGGTGAAGGCGATGCCGGCATCCGACAGCGCCTTTGTCGCCCGCGTGACCTTCGACATCTCGCTCCCCTCGCCTCGTTCCGCCGCCCCCCTTCCTAAGAGAGGCAGGAGGCGGAACGCAAGGAGAGGCCCGTCAGGGTTTTTGCTTCTGAATTTCGGTGGTGATCTCGGGGGCGAGGGCGAAGAGGTCGCCGACCAGGCCGAAATCGGCGACGGCGAAGATCGGCGCTTCCTCGTCCTTGTTCACCGCCACGAT